>JAYKJB010000084.1 GCA_035285325.1 Candidatus Sericytochromatia bacterium | reverse complement strand
CCGTAGCTGCCCAGGGCCCAGCTTTCCATCACCTGGAAGACCGGTCCGTGGAACATCTCTCCATCCGCGTAGGGCAGGGTCTGCGGCTGCGCGTCATCGGGCGGCAGCCAGGCCGCCGGCGCCTCCAGCCAATCCTCGCCCATCTCGACCGTGGCCGTGGCCACCGGCTCGAACCGAGACAGCACCGGGTTGGGCGCGTCCCACCAGCGGGAGATCGTCACGGCCAAGGTGCCGTCATCCTGCGTCTCCACGGCCCGTCGCAAACGCAGCGTGCCCCCCGGCAACGCCACCCACTTCAGCACCTGGACATTGGTCAGACGCACGACGTGCGCCCGTGGGCGCAACGCCCTGGCCGCCCCGACAATGCGATCGAGCAGCGACATGAAAGGCAGCACCGGCAAGACGTAGGTCGGCTTGTGGTCCTGCAGCCAGGTGTCCCGCTCAGGGTCGAGTTCCTCGTCATCCGGCCCCATCGGGGGGGCGGTACTGACAGGCCCAGCGGATTCCTCTTCGGAATCCGAAGCTGGCTCAGACACGCCCGTGGCGCCTTCCGCGCTTGAGTCCGGGCCGCGCTGGCCGACCGCGAGATCAGTGGGCTCTGCCGCTGCCGCGTCTTCGGCGTAAAGCGACGCGGTGAGTTCCGGGTTCGTTCCCAGTTCCTCGGCAGGTCCGCCCTCTGCCTGGGGAGCATCGGCGGCGAGCCGGTTGCGAGCCACCCGGAAGGCGGCCTCGTCCACCCCGTCGCGCACGGGCGGGGGATCCCCCGCCACCACCCGCATGCCGAGGCCCGTAGCCCCGTAAATGCGCATGCCATCGACCCACAGCCAGCTGTCGGCCACGGCGTAGGCGCCCCGCTCGTCCTCGCCGATGCGGGTGAATTCCAACTCCACCACGACCGTGCGGGCCGTGGGCACGACCTGCCCCCGGTATTTCCAGGTCAGGGCCAGATCCACCCCGATCGACTCGAAGCGCGGGTGGCGCACGCCGGCAGCCAGACCTTTTTCGACCATGGCGATCTGCAACAACTGGATCATGGCCTCGAGCCCCAACGAGCCGGGTTGCACGGGGTCCTGGAAGAAGTGGGCCTTGAAGTACCAGTGGCCCGGATCGACATCCTTCTCGGCCCTGGCCCGGCCGAGGCCCGCCTGGCCCCCCTCCGGCCACCAGCCCGTCACACGGTCCAGCAGGCGCAAGCGGTCGGTGGCGATCGCCGGTGCCCGATAGCGACGGCTCTCGCGCAGCAGGTCCACCCGAAAATCCGACGGTTCGACGAGCACGGCGGCTTCCTCAGGCGTCGGGGGAATCCCCACCTGACTGGCCAGCGCCGCACCGGGGAAGAAACCGAAGACCGTGTTCATCTCGAACACCAGGGCATCATCCTGAGCCGGCAGGGTGCAGCGCACGTCGAAGCCGACGATCACCATGCCGGCGGATTGCGCCGACTTGGTCAAGGTGACCCGGGTGGCCAGGGTGCCATCGTCCGGCGCGAGTTCCCGGCGCAGGGTGCTGGTGCCGTCCAGGTTGCGGAAGAACAGTTCCTGCTCGGCCCGCAATGGCGTTCCCACGAATGACGCCAACCAGCCGCAGGGCTGCAAGGCCGCCTCCAGCAGCACCGCGAACGGCATGGTCGGATGGCCGTTCTCCTGGAAATACCAGGCATCGGACGGGATGTCGTATTCCGCCACGATGGTGGAGCCCAGGCGCGGTTCCCCCAGTTGCCCGTCGAGCGAGGCGATGCGGGTCATGAAATGGTACGGCGGCCCAGGCAGGCGCGGCAGCCGCTTGCCGGCATCGAAGCCTTTGAACTGCGGCCCGAACGCCATGCTCGGTTTGCCCCAGGCACACGCCCAGAGCGAGCGCTGCCCGAACGCGAAGCCGTCCTGCACGGCCACCGCACCGCGGTCGACGACCTCCATGCGGTCTTGTTCGGCCTCCATGGGGAAGCCTGGCACGAGCCGCAAGCCCATGCGACGACAGTGAAACGCCTTCAGGCCATCCACCGTCACCAGCAGGTCGGCCCAGAGCGTCGGGAATTCGCCATCGTGGAGTTCCTCGACGAAGACCTCGTAAACCAGATGCCGGGCAGCCGGCGTGACCTGACCGCGACAGCGCATGTGGTACGTGGCCTCCGGCACCGGTTCGAAGCGCCAGCCATCCTTGTCGAGGCCGAAGCCCAAGGCCGAGAGATACAAGGCCATCGTCTGAAGGGTACCCTCAAACATCAGGGTGCCCGGCATGCACGGATCGTTCTTGAAGTGCCCCTTGAAGAACCAGTCGTCCGGCGTCACGTCGGCCGTGGCGCGGAGATAGCCGCGGCCCCAGGGGCCGCCCTGCGGATCGAAATCGGTCACGGTGTCGAAGAAGCGCATGGCGCCGCCGGACATGCGCGGAGAGCGCACGTGAGAGAGCGCGGCTTCAAAGCCGGCACCGAAGGCTTCGAGCAAATTGCCGTCCGCAAAGGCCTCGATGTCGGCCAGTTCGAAACGACGCTTGCTGGAGAGCGCACGCGGGGCATCGACCCGGCCGCCCTCCGGCATGGCCTCGAGCGGGTCCCACAGGACCCCGCTGGAGCCCGCCAGCTCTTCATCCGTGAAGAAGCCGGCCTGTCCGTGTCGCACGGTCAGACGCGGATGTCCCCCGATGTTGCAGTCGTAATGGAAGAAGAACAGGCGCACGTCGCCTTGCTTGGCGTGACCATCCACGTGAATGTCGTACACCAGGGTTTCCCCCGGTTTGGGCAGGACCTCGTAGCCGGTTTCCGGCGAGGCGTGGTAGGTCAGCTCACATCCCAACAAGCGGTAGACCCGCTCCCCGCGATTGAGGAAGTCGGCACCCAGCCAGGAAATCATCAGCAGGTCGGCCTGACCCGACTCGACCATGATGCCGGCCGGCATGCGGCCCTGATGCAGGTACCAGGAATCCCAGCGCACATCGGTCTCGGTCCAGATGGTGCCGGTCTTCATCGAGCCGGCCTCCCCGCGGATGCCGGTGACCCGGTCGGCCAGCAACAGTGGGGGTTCCGGCATGCGCACCTGGCGATGGAAGCCGTCTTGCTGGGCGAACAAGGGCCCGAACACGTCGGAGATCTTGCCCGAGGCCAGCACTTCGAGCTGTTGCCGGTCGAAGCTCGGGCCGCTGGGCACGTCGCGCTCCGCGCGACCGGCCGGGAGCACCGAGCGAGGCGGGGCCGAGGGCGCCGGCATCGACGCCGAGGAGAGCGAGACGGCGGCCTCGGCGGTAGAGGCAGCCGCCACTGCGGGCTGAGCAGCCGCCGGCTGGGGGCGCACCACCGGGGCGTTGGGCAGGCCGGGGGTCGTGGCCACCCCGCTGGCGGACCCGACGGGCAGGCCCGCAGCAGGCTCGGCCGCAGGCGCGGCGGGAGGGGAGGCGATCGCCGTGGGCGCCACGGGGGCCCGCTCCTCGGGGGCCAACTCGGCGGGCGCCAACGCCGCCGGCTCCGGCGAGGAGACCGGACGGTCGACCGGCAGGGCGGGAGTGGCCGGTGCGTGCCACGCGCCGAGCGACGGTGAAGGGGCCGTCAGCGGCACGGACATCGGCGCAGAAACTGACATCTGGCCGGCCACACCGCCTCCCTGCAGGCGCCGCACCAGCGCCTGGAAGGCCAGGCTCGACTGGTTCAGGTACTGTTGGTGCACGGCGGCCTGCTGGGCCAGCAAGTGGGCATAGGCGACCTGGGCTTCGCGTTGCCGCGCCAGGAAATAAGCATAGGCGGCATCCTGAGCGGTCCCCGTGACGGGAGCCGCCGGGGGCGTGGCGGAGGCGGGAGTGGCGGAGGAAGTCGTTTGGGTCACGTGGGTTCGGGCCTGCATCGGAAGCGGGACGGGCGGGTTCAGGGGCACGGACAGACCTGGTTCAACCAGGCCTCCCGTGGGGCGGGTCGGGGGCGGTTCTCCCCGGCTCGGCGGAAGGTCTTTCGCCACTTGAGCAGCAGGCAAGGACGCGGGGGCCGAAGCGGCCTCCCGGGCGAGCGTTTCGGCTGAAGCGGGCGCCGGCGGGTCGACGGGTGGCACGGCGAGGGGTCGCCCGGCCGAGGCAGCGTCGACCCTGGGCAGTTCCCGGGGAGACCAGTGCCCCAGCACGCTAGGCAGAGCCGGCGCCTGCGGCATGTCGAGTCGGACGCGCCCCTCGCCAGCCGAACGCGGCAGCGCGGACCAGGCCAGCGGGGGGCGATGGGCCAGGAAGGTGATGGCAGGACCTGCAGGCGGCGTGGCGGCGACACCAGTTGGGGACCAGCGCCGGCACAAGGCCGGCCAATCCACCGGCACCCCCGCCGCCAGCAGCGCGGCACAGGCGTTGGCCAGCTGGCGCAGAGAGGGCTGGCTCTGCATATCGAGCGAGACCGCCAGATGCGGGCGGTCGCCCAGAATCTGCCGCACCAGCGGCGCCAGCCCGGCCTGTGGACCGTGCTCGACAAACACCCGCACGCCATCGGCATAGGCAGCTTCAACCAGGGCCGGAAAGTCAATCGTCTTGAGGGCCTGCCCGAGCAAGGCGTCGGCCGCGGAATCGGCCGTGGGTTCGTACCAGCGACCCGTGGCGTGGGTGTAAAACCTCACGCCCGGCACCGGGGAGGTCGGGCGGCGATGCAAGGCCCGCCAGGCATCGGCATAGTGGCGAACCTCTTCGCTGTGGACCGCGACATCGTACTCCAGCGGCAGCGCGACCACCCCACCGAGGGCCGTGATGAGACGACGACAGGCCTCGGGGAGGCCGCCGATGATGACGTCTTTGGGCCCCAGGATGGTCGTCAAGGAAACAAAGGGCACGTCAGGCAACAGGGCGCGCACCTCATCCGCCGTGGCCGAGACGCGCCAGTTGGCCCAGGCGGTATGGGAGAGGCCCATGCCTTGCCAGGCCGTCTGCAGGGTTTCGCAGGCTCCGCCGAGGTGACGGGTAAATACTTCGGCGGCCTCGAATTCCTGGCGCAGGGCTCCCATATCGTGCCAGGCTTCGAACGCGTACAGCGCATTGGTCTCGCCTGAACTCAACCCCAGCGTGGCCTGGAAGGGGATCCCCAACATCCGCCGCGTCACGACCGCATGTGCCTGGGCCAGGGCCGACGCGCCCCACAATTTCTCCAGAGGGGTGATGCCCGTGCGACGCTCATCGAACATCCAACCCGCCGCGTCCCCGACCCCCGGGAAAGCGCCCCGCAGTCCCTCGCCCAGTTCGGGCAAGGCCATGAACAACTCCCGCCCCATGCCGGCATAGGCGCTGGCCGCCCCGCCGAACAGGGCCGCCACCTCCCCGCCGAGGGGAGCCTGCGCGAAAGCGAGGCCTTCGGGCAGCGGCATGCGGGGGGCTGACAGATCCTCCTCGGCATCCAGCCAGGTCAGCGCGCGGGCCTGGCGCTGCGCGAATTCCCGCTCATCCGACGCCACCAGCACCAGACGCAAGGGACCGTCATCCGGCCCGACCGCGTCGGCGGAGGCCGGGGAACCAGCCGCCAAGGCCGCCCGCAAGGCCGCCCGGTGCTGGCCCGCAAAGGTGTACAGACGCGGCAGGGGACGCAGCACGACCGGTCGGGCCGTGGCCTGGGGAACGGCCGCGACCAGGCGCTGGACCCGGGAATCGGCCATGCCCGTCACGGTGACCTGAACCACCGGGTCCTTGGCCGCGAGCAGCGGCACCCCCGGCCCATCGGCCAGCGGGCGCACCCGATGGTGACAGGCGGCCACGGCCGCCGCGACGTGCAGCAGGCCCGACGCCGCGTGCGCGTGACCGAATCGCCGCGTCAGGGCACTCTCCGCCTCATCCAGGGCCAGGCTCCAATCCGGACGGGCCCGGGAAAGTCCATCCGGCAGCACGGCCCAGATGGTATCCCCGGCGGCTTCGGCATCCGCCAGGCGCTTCAGGACCAGCACCACCGCGGCATCACCGGGGCGATGGCGGTCGGGGGGGAGACACGCCTGCGCCGCCCGCGCCTGCACCGGGTCGGTGGCCATATCAACCGCCCCCACCACGGCCATATCCAGTTCGCGAGCCCGCAAGGCCCGACAGGCGAGGTCGAGACCCGCCAGCCCACTGAGTTCCTCGGCCGACACCGCAAAGCCGAGACCGCCCCAATCGAACTGACTGTTGAGCCGGTTGGCCACGACGTTGGGAAGCGTTCCGAGCACGCCGGCGGCCGTCAGAGACGGGCTCGCCTGATCCTTGGCCTCGAGCAGCCAGGCATCGGCGAAGGGCGCCACCTCCCCCCGCCGCACCCACTGGTCGAGCCAGCCTTTGAGCCGCCAACGCAATCCATAACGGGCGATCGCCGGGTCACACTGCATGCCGACGTAGGTGCCGACCCGCTCGCGAGCCACGGGTTGGACCTCGGCCACGGCCTCCTCCGCCGTGGCCAGGACCCACAGCTGTTGCGGCAGGGCAGCCAGCAGGTCCGCCGGAGGAAAGCGCAGCTGGCGGGCGGGCAGTTCAAGCGCCCGGGCCGTCGGGAGCGGTCCTGACTCGCCGAACAGGCCGTGCAAAAAGTCGTCGCGACCGTCGCCATCCCCGACGCGGGCCCCGAGCCCCACCACGGCGATCGCCCCCAGGGGCGGCTGCGGCGCCGGCGAGGGGGCGACGGCCGACTCGTCCGGCTCCCACGCCTCCACCAGCAGGTGGGCGTTGTTGCCCCCGAAGCCGAAGGCTGAGAGGGCAGCGCGTCGCGGAAGCCCGGCAGGCCACGGGTCAGGTTGCTGCAACAAGCGGAAGGGGGTGTCCGCCAGGGCCGGATTGGGGTCATCCACCGGAATTCCGGGCGGACGCAGGCCATGTTCGAAGGCCCCGAGAATCTTCAGCAGGCCGGCCAGACCCGCCACCGTGATGGGGTGACCCAGATTGCCCTTGATCGAGCCGATCGGCACGTCCTGACAACCGGCAAAGACCCGACTGAGCGTGGCCAGCTCGGTCGCATCGCCAATCGCCGTGCCGGTGGCGTGACACTCCACCATCCCGACCGTGCCCGGGGTCCAGCCGGCTTGCGCGTAGGCCGCGATCAGGGCCCGTTCCTGGCCGGCGCTGTCCGGCACGAGCAAGCCGGTGGCACGGCCGTCATTCGACAAGCCGACACCCCGCAAGACCCCAAAAATCCGGTCTCCGTCACGCTGGGCGTCTTCGAGCCGCTTCAAGGCCACAAAGGCCGCTCCCTCCGCGGGCAACAGGCCGTCCGCGGCGCGGTGGAAGGGGCGGCTGCGACCGGTCGGACTGAGCGCTTGCAGGGCCGTGAAGCCCATATGCAGGAACAGGTCATCGGCCCGGTTGACCGCGCCCGCCAGCATGACATCGGCCGTGCCGTCCGCCAGGCGATCACAGGCGAGCTTGATGGCGTAGAGCGAGGAGGCACAGGCGGCATCGAGCGCGATGGCCCCCGCCCCAAGCCCCAGCGCCTTGGCCAGGTAAAGGGCAGGGAAGCCGCTCATGAAACGGTCTTCGGCAGGCGGAGCCGGCAACTCGGCCAGTTCGGCCGCAGCCGGGAGTCCGATCGTGGCGGCCTGCTCTTCCAGCCAGACGCGCTCCGCGAAGGCCGTCAAGCCTTCAGACGGCAGCGACAGGTTGCCCAGCACCGCCCCGACCCGCTCGCGCTGGTCGGCCGCGCCCCGCACCTCACGCAGGGCCTCCCGCCCGGTGTGAAGCACCCAACGCGTCAAGGCGTCGAGGCCCTGCACCTCCGAGGCCGGCACCTCGAAGCCGTGCGGGTCGAAGACCGATTCGAAACCCGTGACATAGCCCCCACGGTCGTGATAACTGCGTTCCGGCGCATCCGAGGCCAGCACCTGTTCCGCCGGCAAGCGCCAGCGGCTGCGCGGGGCTGGTCCGGTCAGCACGCGACCGTGGCGCACGACGTCCCAGAGTCCCTCTGGATTCAACGCACCGGGTAGAACACACGCCCTACCCACAATGGCGATGGGCCGGAACAACATCGTCAGCGCCTCTGCCCTCTACGCCCCAACGGGCTCACCGGCAGCGGCCGAAACAGGCTGCTTGCGTTCCGGCAAGAAATGCATCTCGACCCCGCGCATGTCGGCCACGAGCGAGCCGTCGAGTGTGGCGAAACGGATGTCGGAGAGCGTGCGGTGCTTGGTGACGGATCGGCCGCGCAACTCGACGCGCAATGGCCCCTCGGTCGGCCCCGGTACGTAGCGCCGGAACTCCGCAATGGAGGTGGGCAGCGAGGGCCGCTTGGCCATGTGGTACCCCCAAAGACGCGCCAGTTGCAGCCCGCCGTCGAGCGCGGCCACATCGGTCTGGTAAGACCCTTCGGGCCAACCCTGCTCGGTCAGGCCGACCATGGTCGCCGCCATTCCGTCGCGAGAGACGCCCTCGATCGTCCGCAACACCTGAAACGAGGGACCGTGAAAGAGCATGGCCCCGTACATCTCGTCGTGGCTCCAGGTACAGGCCTCCAGTTCCAGCGGCAGCAACGGCGGAAGGGGCGCCAGGCGGTTGGCCGGGTTGGTCAGGATGGCCGTCCCGCGGTAGAAGGGAGGACCATCGTCGCTTCGGAGTTCCATCTCGATCTCGGTCAGCAAGGCCTGGCCCGCCTCGTTGCAGCGCACGGTGAAGCGATCGCCCCCCACGTGGTAGCGCTCCAGCGGCACGCCCTTCAGCACCTTCAGGTCCTTCAATGCGGAGAAGACCAGGTCCGGCCGCGTATCGACCGCCGCCCGGATGAACCAGTCAAGCACCTGCACCACCGGCAAGACGGGCGAGTCCTGGATCCGATGACCATCCATCTGGGGGTGGCTGCGGTGGTCGAGCAGCACCGAAAGATGGGTGGAGGGGTCCGGCGAGGCCCCCTCCGCCGGTCCGGCGAGCACGATCTCGACATCACCCGGTTCCGCCACGCGGAATTCGTCCACGAACATCTGGGCCCCCATGGCCAGCGGGATCAACGGGACCCCTTGCTTCTCGAAGTGGGCCTTCAATTCAGGCGTCACCATGCCGCCGGCCCAAGGTCCCCAGTTCAGCGACTTCACCAGGCAGTGATTGCCCCGGCGCGCGGCCTCGGCCTGGGCGACCTTGTTGAGCACCTCGTTGGCCATGGCGTAGGCCGCTTGACCGACATTGCCGGTGCGGGCCGCGATCGAACTGAACATGCAGATGGCGGTGATGGGGTCGTCGGCCGTGGCCGCGAGCAAGGCGCGCAGGCCGCCGACCTTGGTTTCGAAGACCCGGTCGAACTGATCGGGCGTGAGGTCGGCGATGAACTTGTCGGCCAGCACGCCCGCCCCGTGCACGATTGCCGTGATCGGGCCGTAAGCCTGGCGAATCGGCGCCAGGGCCGCCTCCACCTGGGTCTTGTCGCGCACGTCGAATTCCAGGTAGAGCGCCTCGGAGCCGGCCCGACGCAGGGCCTTGAGGGTATCGCGCACCTCACGCGCCGCCGTGATCTGGGAAACCTGACGTCCCAGTTCCGCCGGCGTCAGCGGACGCCCCTCCGCCCGGGCCAGTTCCAGCAAGGCCCGCTTCATTTCAGCACCCTCTTTCAGGCCCTTGACGGCCTCCGGTTCGTCGATCAGAGGAGAGCGTCCCAGCAGCACGATCTTGGGCTTGCACGCCCGCGCCAGCGCCTCCAGGGCCACGGCCGTCACGCCACGGGCCCCGCCGGAGGCCAGCACCACCGAGTTCTGATCGATCCAGGGGGCCACCGCGACCACATCGGCGTCGGCGTGGGCCAGGACCGGCACGAAGCGCTGGCCATCGCGTTGCAGGCCCACTTCCAGGTCCGGCCCACCCAGCAAGATCTCATCCACCAGACGCTCCGCCACGGCCTTCGGCGACGCACCGGGTTCCCACAGGTCGATCGCCTTGCAATGGGCTTCGGGCCACTCGTGAGCCGCCGTCTTGACCAGGCCCGTCAGGCCGGCCAACCAGGCCTGCTCCCCGATCTGGCCTCCGAGACCGAAATCGCCGCCCGTGTTCTGGACCGTCACGAAGACGCCCCCCTGCTTGGCGAAGCGAGGCGCCACGGCCCGGGCGATCGCCAGCACGTCACGGTGCAGGGCGGCGGCGGTCTCCGGCCCGGCCTGATCGGTCAGGGCCTGCAGGCAGATCACCAACCCGGTGTCCTCGCCCGGCTCCTCGCCCACCGAAGCCTCGATCCCCTGTCGACCGAGCGCCGCCACCAGGGCGTCGGCCAGCTCGCGGGGGGCCTGGCCGGGGGCGACCAGCGCCGTGCCGCTCACTTCGAGGCGATCGCCCCCCGGGGCCACGTCTTCGAGTCGCAGGACCTGCCGCAGGCCGCCCTGCCCCGCGCGAAAGGCCGAGCCGAAGGGCGAGGCATCACCTGCCCCGTGCGAGGCACGCTTGGCGCGCGACTTGGCAGCCTTGGGGGGGGACACCGAGGCAAGCGCCTGCGCCTCAGCAGGTTCCGAGGCTTCTTCGGCAGAGGGCCCCGACACAGGCGTGTCGGGGCTCTGGAGCGTGACGGCAGGCGGCGTGTCGGCGCCCCGCGGAGTCTGCTCGAGCGGTGGTAGGTCCGGGGGCGGCGCGAGCGCCTCCGGCGGAGAGACGCTCGCCTGAGGCACCAGGGTTCTGACCTCCGCGGGCGAGGCGAGGCCAACCGTCGCGTCCAGGGCGGCCGGCGTCAGCGCCGGCGCCGCGCTCCCGGAGCCCGGGCCGGGGTCCGGCGCCCCGCCGCCCAGCAGGCGCTCAATGTGGGAGACGATCTGTCCCAGGGTCTTGAGGGCCGCCATCTCTCCGGCATCGAATTCCGGCAGACCAGGCAGGCGCTCCTGGACCGCGCCCAGAATTTCCACGCGTTTGATCGAGTCGATGCCGAGGTCCGCCTCCAGGGCCATGTCGAGATTCAGCATCTCGACGGGGTAGCCGGTCTTTTCCGCCACCACCGCCAGCATCAAGGCGGCGATCGCCTCGGCGGAGTGCGCCGACGAGCCCGCGGCCGGGGCCGCGGAAACGGGCGGCGATGCGGGAGCGGACGCCACGGCCGCAGGGGCTGCCCCGCTGCCGGCCAGCCCGCGGCGCATGAAGGCCACGATCTCGCCCAGGGTCTTGAGGGCCGCCATCTCACCGGCGTCGAACTCCGGCAGCGAGGGGACCCGCTCCTGCACGGCCCCCAGAATCTCGACGCGTTTGATCGAGTCGATGCCGAGGTCCGCCTCCAGGGCCATTCCGAGTTCCAGCATTTCGACCGGGTAGCCCGTCTTCTCGGCCACCACCTGGAGCATCAGGCCTTCCAGGTCGGGGCCAGGGGCCGCCACTGCGGCGCCATCCGCAGCGGGCAGCGGGGCGGCGGGCAAGTCAGTGGTCACTTGCAAGCCCGCGACGGCGGCAGGCGCGACAGCCGGCGAGCCCCCCAGGCCCCGTCGCATGAAATCGACGATCTCCCCGAGGGTCTTCATGGCCGACATCTCGCCGGCGTCGAATTCAGGCAGACCCGGCACGCGCTCCTGCACGGCGCCGAGAATCTCGACGCGCTTGATCGAGTCGATGCCGAGATCGGCCTCGAGGGCCATTCCGAGTTCCAGCATCTCGACCGGGTAGCCGGTCTTGTCCGCCACCACGGCCAGCATCAGCCCTTCCAGGTCGGGCAAGGGCGCGGCCACCGGGGCAGCGGCCGCGGGCGCAGCAGCGGGGGGAGCAGCCGGCAGGGCCGGCGAAGGCGATACGGCAGCCACCGGCAGGGCAGGCGCGGCCACGGCCGGCGGCACGACCCGTTCCGGAGTGGGGGCGGGCGCCACCGCGGCCGGCGGGCTGGCGGGAGCCACCGCAGCGGCGGGCAAACTCGCCGCGACGCCGCCCGGCGACACCACCGAGGGCGAAGCCGCAACGGCCGGCGGGGCAACATGCGCGGCCCAGGCCTCGGGCGGCACGGGCGGCACGGCAAATGGCACCGCGGGCATGGCCGGCATGACCGGCAGACTGGGCGCCCAGTTGGCCGGTGCCACAGGTTGACCCCCGAAAGCCTGGAACGAGGCTTCGATCGAGCGCATGTAGGCGAGCTGGGTTTGCACCAAGGAGGCTTCCATCGCCCGCAGATACGCCTGGTGACTTTCCGCCAGCGCGTGCTGGTACATCGCGAAGGCGGTGAGGGCGGGATCTTGGGACGAAGGGGTATGCGTCATCGGGTCGCTCACACTGGGCGCCGCGGCTGGGGCGGACACCGGAGGGGAAACGGGAGTCGGAGGCGGGTCGAAACGTTCAGGTTGCTCCGGATTGGGAGGCGGCAACGCGGCGGCTCCGCCCGGCGGAGGATACACCTTGCCGTAGTTGGTGCCCGTGATGGGCAACGCGAAGGCAGGCTTTTTCCGCGCGCGGGGGTCGACCGGCACGGCAAAGCCTTCCCAAAGCGGCATGTAATCCATGGAGGAGCCCGCCACCGCCAGCTGACCCAAAGCATGCCACAGGGCCGTCACGCCGGAAAGGCCGCGGCGGTCCGTGGCGATCGCCTGGTGCGGGCGCCCCTTGAGAATCTCGGAGACCAGGCCCGTCAGAACCGCCCCGGGGCCAACCTCCAGGAAGACCCGCGCACCGGCCGCGTACATGGCGTCGATCATCTCCACGAAGCGAACGGACTGGGCCAGCTGCGACGCCAGCAGCGCCCGCTGCCCTTCGGGGTCGGCCTTCGGGTAGGCGGCCGCCTCGGCATTGCTCATCACCGGCAAGGAGGCGGGACGGAACTCGATGCCGGCCAGGAAATCGGCGAACGGCTTGGCGGAGGGGGCCACCAGCGGCGAATGAAAGGCCGTCGCCACAGGCAAGCGCCGGGCCCGCAAGCCAGCCGCCTTGAGCTTGGCCTCGGCCTGCACGATGGCCTCCTGGGGTCCGGAGAGCACCACCTGGCGGGGCCCGTTGTCATTGGCCACCACCACGGGCAAGCCCCAGACTTCGGTGTGCTGACGCAGTTCAGCCGCCGAGGCAACCACCGCCGTCATGGCCCCCGGGCTACCGCCCTCGGCGGCCGCCTTGGCCATCAGTTCCCCGCGCCGCCGCGCGATCCGCAGGGCGGCCCGTTCCTCGACCACACCAGCCGCCGCGAGCGCCGTGACTTCCCCGAAGGAGTGGCCGCCCACGCTGGCCGGCCGAAGCCCGGAGGCCCGCAGCAGCGCCAGCGTCGCGAGGCTGGCAGCGCCCAGCGCCGGCTGGGCCCATTCGGTGGCCGTCAAGCGCGCCTGCTGCGCCTCCCGATCGGCATCGTCGAACACGGGAATGGGGAAGGCCACGTCGTGCAAGCGCTGACTGGGCTTGCCCGTCAGGGGGTCCAGCATCTCGATCGCGGCCGCCTGATCCCAGACCATCCGCGCGCGGTCAAAGGCCATGGCCAGGTCAGCTCCCATGCCCACGTACTGGCTGCCCTGTCCGGGGAACAGGAAGGCCACAGGGCCTGCCGCGGCCCCCACCCCGTAGTAGACGCCTGCGGGATTCGCGAACGGGCTGTCGGGCGCCGCTTGAATGGTCTCTCTGGCCTGCGTCAGCTTGCCCTGGAGTTCCAAGGCATCCGCGGCGACCAGCGCCAGGCGGTAGGGCTTGTTCGCGTCGTAGGTGGCCTGCGTGCGATGCGCCAGAAAGCGCACGATGCCCTCTGCCTGAGCGGCCTCCACGGCCTCACCGGACAGCAAGGCCTCCGCCGCGCCCAGCAAGGCCGTCGCGGAATCCGCCGAGAGCAGTACCAGCTCGGTCGGCAGGGTGCGCATGCGCGGCGCGGATTCGGCTGAGCCGCGATATTCTTCGAAGGTGACGTGGAAGTTGCTGCCGCCGAAGCCGAAGGAACTGACGGACGCCCGGCGAGGATGGTCCTTGCCACGCACCCACGGCCGGGCTTGCGTGTTGATGTAGAAGGCCGTTTCAGGCAGGTTGAGCTTCGGGTTGGGGCGCTCCACCTTGATGGTGGGCGGCAGCACCTTGTGGTGCAGGGCCATGATGGTCTTGAAGAGACTGGCTGCACCCGCCGTCGCCTTGGTGTGCCCGATCTGACTTTTCACGGAGCCCAGCGCGCACCACTGCCGGTCGGCGCGGCGCGTTTCATCGAACACCATCTGCAGGCCGCCGAACTCAGCGGCGTCGCCGGCCTTGGTGCCGGTGCCGTGAGCCTCCACCAACTCGACGGTGTCGGGGCCGTACCCCGCGCTGTCATAGGCGCGGCGCAACGCCTTGGCCTGCCCTGCGGACAAGGGCGCGTACACGCTCAGCGCGCGGCCGTCGGAGGAACTCCCAAGCCCCTTGAGGACGGCGTAGATGCGGTCACCATCGCGTTCCGCGTCTTCGAGGCGCTTGAGCGCGATCATGGCCAAGCCTTCTCCCAAGATCGTGCCATCCGCCTGGTCCGAGAAGGGACGGCAGTCCCCGGTCGGCGAGAGCGCCGGCGTCTTGGAGAAACACATGTACATCGAGATGTCGTTGAAGGTGTCGACCCCGCCGGTGATGACCATGTCGGAGTGGCCCAGCACCAGTTCATTGATGCCCATCGCCAGGGCCGAGAGAGAACTGGCACAGGCCGCATCGGTGACACAATTGGTGCCACCGAGGTCGAACCGATTGGCGATCCGCCCTGCGACCACGTTGCCCAGCAAGCCCGGGAACGACGATTCCTGCCAGGGCACGTAGGAATCGGCCATCTTCTCCGCCAAGGCCTGCACCTGGCTTTCGGGCAATCCACCCTCCCGCATGGCCTTGACCCAGATCGGGCGTTGGAGGCGGCTGGCCATCTCGATGAAGAGTTCCTGTCCGCTGGTGACCCCGAGGATCACGCTGCAGCGCTCCTTGTCCATCGACGCGAACTGGCCGCGCGTGGCATCGTCCAGCACCTGCTTGGCCACCAGCAACGCCAGCAGCTGCGAGGTATCGGTGGCGGGCAGGATGCTCGGGGGGATGCCGAACTCGACCGGATCGAAATCGACGGCGGACAAGAAGCCCCCCCGCTTGCAGTACGTTTTGTCCTTGGCGCTGGGGTCCGGGTCGTAATAATCGTCGACCAGCCAGTGGGATTCCGGGACGTCCCCGATCAGGTCACGCGCCGCGAGAATGTCACGCCAGAACCCCTGGGCATCGGACGAGCCAGGGAACAGGGCGCTCACGCCGACAACGGCGATCGGGGGCATCGTTTGGGGAGACCGGGGCATGGGGGTGGTTCCTCGAGATCGAGACGGTCAGGCCGTCAACGGCCGGGGCCTGTAATGGAAAGCAGCGGGGGGCACCGGGGCCCCGAAGGTTCGAAGCTGTTGGGCCCGCGTCACCACGGCGGCCCCTTCGAGCAGGTTGAGTCCGATCTGGGCCACCGTCCGCGCGGCCGGGTCCTCCAGGAAGGTCCCCTTGACCCACGTGTTGAAGGCCCCCATCGCGGGGCCGCACCAGATCTGGTAATCGAGCTTGCGTTCGGGCAGACCGGCGATCGCCCAGCGACTCGACTGGCCCAGATACCAGCGAAAGACGAGCGCCATGCGGTGTTTGCTGTCGCGTTCGGCCCGGGTCAGCTGGACCGGATCACGCAGGGTGAAATAACGCTGACACTCCGCCCACACTTCCGCCAGGGTTTGCTGAAAGACATCTTTCTCCAGTTTGGCCCGCATCTCCGCGGGAATCGACTCCAGGCTATCGTGGGCGGTGTATAGCTCGTACAGACGCTGGGCCCGCGAGGCGAACATGGTTCCCTTCTTGAGTACCTGAACCTTGACGCCGAGTTCGAACATGTCGCCGGCCGGACACATGATCACGTCGGCCATGTCTGCCTGAGCCAGCAAGCGCCGGGCCATCTCGGACTGGCCTGCCTCGACCGCACTCTGATTGACCGAACCTGTCATCACGTAGGCGGCCCCGTATGAAAAGGCTGCGGCCACCGCAGAAGGCGTGCCGAGCCCCCCGGCCGCTCCGACCCGAATCGCGCGGGGATAACCCCGCTGAGCGGCCAGTTCATCCGCCAAGGCCCGGATGGTGGGGAAAAGGGCTCCCAAGGGGCGATTGTCGGTGTGCCCGCCGCTGTCGGACTCGGCCGTCAGATCCTCCGCCACCGGCAACTGCGCGGCGAGGGCGGCCTCCTCGGGTGACAGGGCGCCGCGCGCGACCAGGGCCTGCAGCATGGCGGAGGGCGCAGGCGAGGCGAAGGCCCGCGCGGTCTCGGCCCGAGAGATCTTGGCGAACACGTGATTGGGGCGCACGATCTGGCCCGTGGCGTCCACATGGATGCCGGTGTAGGCGTAGCGGACGATCGCCGGGGTCAACCCCATGAAGGCCGAGGCGGAGACCCGCTTGACCCCGTGCGCGAGAAAGATATCGACCGTGCGCTCTTCCAGCGCCGGTTCGTGCAAGGAATGGATCAGGTTGGCCCCCCAGGAGGGGCCGTCAGGGCCCAGTTCAGCGGCCAAGCGTTGCACCGATTCCTCGATGCGGGCAGGCGAAAGGCCAGCGGCCCCGAAGAATCCCAGCATGCCGGCCTTGGCCAGAGCGAGCACCATCTCCACCGAGGCGATGCCATTGGCCATTTCCCCGCCGATGTAAGGAAACCGAACGCCGTGGGCCTCGTTGAAGGCGCGATCGCCGATCCACTCCGGCCACAGCGGCGGCAAGGTGCCGAGCCAGGCGTGCTCCGTGCTACGTTCGCCGCTCAACTCGCCGCCAAAGGCGACCCCCACGGCGCCGGAAGACGCGTGTTTCAGCACGTGTAGCGGTTCGCGGATGCGGGTCACCGCCTGGGCCAGAGCGCCTGCATCGAACTGCGGCGATTCGGCGCCAGCGATCCAGCCAGGCGAGGTGTGAGGAGGAGAGATGATCATGGTCTTACACAGGATAGGGAATCGCGCGGCTTCTCTCAAGTCGGGCGCCCATCCGGGGCAAAAAGCGCGGTCACGCCTGCCTGCCGGGGGGAGCACGCCTCCCCGGGGGCACTCGCCCGGACTTAATTAAACATTGCTTAACCAAAAATAAAAATGAAATTTACCGTGCAGCTCGGGCTCGCTGGCGATAGGACAGGAAAAGGAGCGTGCCCAATGCCCCCATCCATCGCGTCTCGCGTGGCCCCTGTGCCAGCCCCCATCGTCGCTTCACGGCGTGTCAGCGGCCCGCCGCCCTCGTTCCCGCCGACACCCGATCAGCAGCCGGATCAACGGCCGCTCGGCGCGCCAGGGGCCGTCTCCGCAGACAAACCTTCGACGGCGGGGGCGAAACAGCAAGCATTGGCGGCCGTGATGGGAACAGCCTATCGCTTGATGGTCCACCTGCCTTGGCTGAACCGCTGGGTGGGAGAGGTCAGCGGGGCGATCGTGAAGGCGCGGTTCAATCCGCCTGCCGACAAGCCGGAGGGTCCCTCCCCCGCCCCGTTGGAAACCGCAACGATCGAGTCGGCGCGCCAGATCATGGCCAGCCACTTCAAACCTCGGGAGGGCAAGGTCGTGATTGGCATTTCGGGCGCCGGCCCGGAAACGGTTCACTGTTTCGTGGTCTCCGGAGTCAAGGCCGATGGGCGCGTGAGCATCACTCAGGCCCTCGCCCAGTATGGCGAGGTGGAGGCCTATCGGGGAGTCGGAGGGCTGGTCCGACGCGCCATGGACCGCCTGATGGGAAACCAGGCACGGGAGATGCGGGGCGTCGTGGAGGAAGACTGGAACGAGTACGCCCGCCGTTCCCAGCGCAATTCCGTGGTGCTGTTGGAGCTGGACGCCGACCCCGCCCGTGTTCAGGCCGTGTTGCAAGAACTCAAAGGCCTGGTCGGCCGTCCCTATGACCGCACCTTGCTGGCCGCGGCCCCAGCCACGCGTGCCTCGGAAGCCGCGATGTACTGCACGGAAGTCTCCTCCTGGTTCATCAACAAGTTGCGTCCCGGTACGGTCCGGATGTCGAAGGTCTCGGGTTACCCCGTCTTTCAGGTGACCGACCATATGAAGGCGACGGAACTCCACGGGGGCCCGTTGCGGGTCCTGTACAATGGCCAAGGTCGGCTGGACGTGGCTGCGCTCGACCCCTTTCCCAAGGACCGCTGACCAGGCGCGTCCTGCACCGGTTCCGCCCATTGCCCCTCATCTGTCGCCTCGCCGGCTCCCTGCGTATCTACTCGGTCCTGACGGCCCTGGCTCTGTTGGGCTTCCCGCCCATCATGCTGGTCATCAGCGTGTGGCCGCGCGCGCGCGCCTGGGGCTTCATTCAGGGCGTGTTCGGTCTGGCCCTGCGCCTGGCCGGCATCAAGGTGCGGATTGAGGGGCTGTCGCACCTCCCTCGCGATCGGGCGGCCCTGTACATGGGAAACCACGTCAATTGGCTGGATCACCTGATCCTGGCGACAGCCCTGCCGAGCCCGCTGGCTGGTTTTGAGAAGACGGAGAATTTCAAAATACCGATCTACGGGCCCATGATGCGTCGCTGGGGCAACGTGGAGGTTTCCCGCCGCAAGGACCCTGAGGAGGCCAGGAGGGTGGCCCAGGAGGCCAGCCGTCGTCTGGCCGAAGGCTGCAATTTTCTGGTCTTTCCGGAGGGCACGCGCACGCGCGACGGACAGCTGGGGGCATTCAAAAAGGGCGGTTTCCATATGGCCATCGACGCAGGCGCCCCGATCGTACCTTTTGCGTTTCAGGGGGCCGCCGCCATCATGGCGACCGGGCGCTGGTGGACCTTCCCGGGGACGGTGGTGTTGCATTTTGGAGCGCCGATTGACCCTGCGGACTACGGCAAAGACACCCTGGAGGCCCTGAGTCAGACCACCCGCCAGGCCATTGAAGCCTTGCTGGCCACGCCCTCCCATGCGACGGGCTAGATCCGTGATGTTCCGCGCCCGACCTCAGGGCACCGGCACGCTGGGCGGGGCCGCCTGCGGCGGGACCAGGCCCAGCGGGAGCACCTCAACCGTGCCGGGGGCCTCGAACGCAGCGGGCCACTGAACGGACAGGGTCCGATCGGTGGTTTCCGTCGGCAAGGTTTCGTAGGTCGTTTCTCCCTTTCGGAAGCGCAACATTACTTCGTCCCGCCGCTGCGGCATGGACTCCCCCTGCAACACCCCCTGGCGATTGCCGGTCGAGGCCCACGCCAACGATTGCGGCACCCCAAAGGCCGTGGTTCCGGCAATCAGGGCGTGGGTGGGCGAAGCATCCAGCCCGAGGGTCTGGACGGTGACGGTCTCGACCTGAATGCCACCCGGCGTTCGCCCATAGGCCGTCATGTTGGCCACCCCCGAAACGGACACGCCACGGCGGACGCCTTTCAGCGTGACGGACCAGAAACCATCCTCATCGGCACGCGCCGACCAGTTGCCCACCTCGGTGAGGGAGTCCACCAGCCGAACGGTTCCCCCCGGGAGCGCGGCCCCGCGCGGGTCCGTCACGATTCCCGCCAGCGCGATGTTTTCCTTCTCGCCTTCGCCAGTCAGGGCCAGGGGAATGAGCGGAAGATTGACTCGCCCCAGTCCGGTCAAGGGATTGGCGCGGAACGAGACCACCATCGGGTGGGCCTCGGGAGAACGAAGCGAGACGCGATGCAGCCCCGTGCCGACCCGCTCGAACCCGTAGTAGCCGGCCCCGTCGGTGACCGTCCTGATCCCCCCGTCGTCCAGCCAGACCTCTACCCCGGCGGCTGCCTGGAAACGCTGGCCGTCGAAACGTCCCACCTTGCCGACCAGTCGGCCTGGCGCGAGCAGTTCCCCCCGTCGCGCTGCCGCGTACTGGCCCTCCGGCGCGCTCAGCACCGTGGGCGTGAGAATGATGACGTTGTTACCCCGTCCGCTGCGACAGCCGGCGATGTGGAGGGCGACTGCAAGCACGCACAGGCCCACCCCGCCTGAACGGAGCGCGCGCAAAAGCCAGCTACAATCGAGGAGACGAGGGTCGGGCACGGGTCCTTCCGGCCAAATCAGGCAGCGTCACCGGGCGGCCACGGAAGGAAAACTTCTCGCGACCTGAACCGCCCCATCGACCTTATACCCAATCTCCTCCGGCGCCCTTCGCCCGCATCGCCCGCCGCCGGGACATCCGCCCACCGGGAGGCACGCTGCCGTCACGCCTCTGCGCCGGCCAGACTCAACTGGGACAAGGCCGGATCCTCCTGCAGCACCCGCAAGAAGAGGTTGACCAGTTCAGGGTCGAACTGGGTCCCCGCGCAACGGATCATTTCGGCCTGGGCATCCTCAGGCTTCCTGCCGTTCGAAAAGGTGTAATCTCCCCGCAGCATCGCATCGTAAGAGTCGCAGATGGAGAGAATCCTGGCCCCCAGTGGGATATCTGACCCCTGCAAGCCTTCCGGATAGCCCGTGCCATCCCAGCGCTCATGGTGGTACAGCACGGCCTCCAGCAAGCCGGAGAAGGTACTGAACTTGGCCAGCAAGGCCACGCCACGCGCCGGATGCTCGCGCATCGCGCGCCAGTCGTCCTCATCCAGAGCGCCCGACTTGAAGATGACCCGTTCCGGCACGCTCATCATGCCGACGTCGTGCAACAAGCCGGCAATCTGAAGGGCTTCTTGCTTCTCGGGAGGCAAGCCGATCACCTCGCCCATCCGTCGCGCCAAGACTCCCACCGTCTCGGAATGGCCATACATCAGGGGAATGCGGGCCTCAATGGCCGAGGCGAAGGCACGTGCCAGCGAATAAAACAGCTCGTGTGATCCCTGACGCGGGGCCCCGATCGCGTTGACGGCCTCCACGGCCGGCCCCTGCGCCAGCACGACCCGGTTGCGCCCCCCGTTCTTGGCGGCATACAGGGCCACATCCGCGCGTTTGATCAGGTCCTTGGGCATGACGTCCTGCTCCAGGCGGCAAGCCACCCCGATCGAAGCGGTGACCTTGATCGTGCGCGTCTCGCTGATGGCGAAGGGCATGCCCTCGAGTTGCTTGCGCAGGCGTTCGGCGAGATGGTAGGCCGCGTCTTCCTCCGTGTTGGGCAGGATGATGGCAAACTCCTCGCCCCCGTAACGCGCGACCAGGTCGTACTTGCGCACGCTGTCCTTGAGCATGGCGGCGGCCGCCTTCAGGACCGCATCCCCCGCCGGATGCCCGTGCGTGTCGTTGATGGACTTGAAATGGTCCAGGTCGAAAATCATGAAGCTGAGCGAGGTGCGATGGCGATCGCTGGCGGCCAATTCTTCGGCCAGCCGTTGCTGGAAGAAGTCGTGAGTGGCCAGCCCCGTCAAGCCATCCGTACGGGCACTCTGTGCCTCACTGCCCAGATTCTCCAGGGTCAGGCCCGACAGTTCCATCAGCATGTCGACCCGGTTGCGAGCGTCGAGGCTGTTCGCGCAGACGGTGGCGTGGCGAGTGAGCAACGCCAACAAGGAGGAGCCACTTTCCAGAGGGACCTCGTCGGGCGCGAACACGAGGGCGATCGCGAGACGCTCGCCCCCTGGCAGGCCAAAATGCGAGACCAGCGCGCCAGGAGCCTCGGTGATCACGCGCGGCGCGTGCGCGGCCCCCTCCCAAACGGCCGGGCTTTGCAGCGGAAAGTCACACGATTGCGGCATGAAAGGACTGGCACGCAACTTGCCCCGCTGATCGAACACCAGGCCGTCCTGAGCCGACAGCAAGCTCATGGCCTGATTCAGCAGGGTATTCCAGATGCCCCTCAGCGAGCGCTCTTCGCGGTCACGAAGCAACTCTTGCTCGGCGGCGGCGTCCAGCGCGTCGAAGGCGGCAGGGAGGCCCGTATGAGACCCACCGCTGGCGAGGCCCGGCGCTCCATTCGTGGCATCATCGGCATGCTGCGTCAAGGGGCTTCCTTCCTCAGACGGCCACGGTGACCACCGTCTTCGGCGCCAGATAGGTCAGCGCTTTCAGACTGGTTTGCTGCCACGTCACGCGGCTGCTGTAAACAAATTTGATCCGGTACTTCTGCTCCTCGTCCAGTTCGGTTTGGCGCATGATCCACTTGATCAGGCTCTTGATGCCGCTGGAATTGAGGAAGGAGAGTTCGGTGAAATCCGCGCTGACTTCTCGCACGCCAAGGGCCACGAGTTGAAGGTGGATCCCCTCCAGCGCCGGGTCCATGAACGCGCCCGGATCCGCATCATCGATTCGCCCTGAAAAGCGGACCAGCGGGTTATCTTCGGGGCTTTCCACCGTAATCTGCACCTTGTCGCTGCGATATCCCAAATTTGCAAATGCGTTCATGACTCACCTATGTCCCTCAAGCGGCCAGGGGAAATTCCACCCGCATCGTCACCACGTCGTCGTCGATGCGCATGTCGAGGTTGCAGCCCGTTTCATAGCGAATCCGGGCCAGACCGAGTTGACTCCCACCTGCTTGCGGGTTGTCGGCAATGCGCTGCATTTTCATCAGATAGGCCATCAGGGGATCCCCTTGGCTGATCTCTTGGTGCTGACTCCGCAGGGTTTCCAGTTGATCCCGCTGAGCCCGATTGCGGACCTCCAGCACGAAGGTCTGGCCTTCTAGGATCCGGAAATCCAGGGACACATTGTCTTCCTGCGACGCCGAATACTTGACGGCGTTTTCGAGCAACTCCTGCGCCGTCATGGAGACCTTGTCCGCAATGTCCTCGTTGCCAAGCTGCATGTTGCAGAAACTCGCCACCATGATGCGGGTCGAACTGACGTAGCTCCACAATTTGGGCGAGAAAGACACGGACACCCCGTAGGTTGCAGCCAGCTCCACCATCTTGGTCGACGATCCTCCTGAGCCACCCACGCGGCCGACAGGCCGTGCCGCTCGCAGCCAAACCGCGGGCATTATACCCAACCCGCCAGTTGCAGCACGAAACAGAGGCCGCCTTGTGGGACACCAACAGACCATGGTAAACAATGGGGAGATGCGGGCGTATAGCTCAGTTGGTTAGAGCGCCACGTTGACATCGTGGAGGCCACTGGTTCGAGTCCAGTTATGCCCACCTCCCCAAGCGGAACCTGTCCTAAAGAGATGGGGCCGCTTTTTTCATGGTCCGCTCGGCGGGGTATGATGCCGGTATCGTGGCGTCCAGGCAGATGTTGAAGCGTGTCGGTATTGTGGGCCTCATCCCATTCCTGGCGATGGGGGGTTGGGGCACGCCCGCCTTCGCTTCAGGCCCCTATCTCACGGACGATGCGTCCCTCACGACCGTTGACACCGCTCAGTTCGAGGCCTGGATGCGAGCGGGTCGAAATGGCTGGGAGACCTGGATTCTCCCCGCCACCAGGATCGCCCCCAATCTGGAACTCACGCTCGGCAGCGGAACGGAGCGCGGCGAAGACGGTGGGCTGGAAGCCGATTACGTGGCGCAATTGAAAACCCTGTTCCGCGAAACCCGCCCCAACGACTGGGGTATCGGTCTGGCGGCGGGGGGAACGGTCGGGGCCGACGGTCGTCCGGCAGGGGGGCCAGCAGGCGGGTTTTACGCTTACATTCCAGCCAGCCTCTCGCTTCTCGACGGCCGAGTACTGGGTCACCTCAACCTGGGCACGCTCTACGACTCCCGCCAGGCCAACCCGTGGAACGGGACCTGGAGCGTGCGGGCAGAGGGCGTCGCCCTGCCGGACCTGATCGAACTGAGCGCCGAGTGGCACGGGGATATGCTGAGCCTGCCCTACTACCAAGCCGGCGTGCGCTACTGGCTCGCGCCCCCTGGGACCCGCCTCGACCTCACGGTGCTGGGTCAAGCCAACCGTGACGTTCAGATTTCGCTGGGCATCAGCCTGTTTGAAGTGATTCAGCGCAAGGGCCCCCAACGGTGAACGAGTTGCAGTTGCTGACCTGCTTCAGCCTGGCCTGCCTGCTCGGCCTGCTGCCTGCTGCCGTCAAATTGGGCCAGAGCGCCTCGCGGAACCTCCATCCCTGGCTGGGCACCCTGCTCTGGGCCTACGGTGGAAAAGTGGCCCTGGTGCTCTGCCAGTTGTGGGTCAGTTTCCACGGCCGTGAAGACGGCATGTCGTATCTCGAGTTCATTCTGGCCGCCTGGGTGGCGTGGCTGTTGTTGCGCGCCTCGGAGCTGGTCCAGGGCACGACCACCTTTCGAATGGGACCCGTTTTTCTGGCTGCGGCAGCAGCCGGCGTGTCAGCGGCGTGGTTTTTCAAGGCCGTGCCGTTCACGGTGGCGTGCTTGCCGAGCCTGGGAATCTATCTGCTCGCGCACCTGGTCTTCGGCTGGCGCCTGGTTGCGGGGATGCGCCGTGGGGAAAGCCTTGCCCTCTCGCGGTGGGGCTGGGCCTTCTGGCTCTACGCGGCCTGGACCGGCGTGGCCCTGCCTGCGACCTTTCACACCCGCTGGTACCTGATCGGCTACGCGGGCGAGGCCTGGCTGCAAGCCGTGATCCTGGTCTGGCTGGTGGCGATCCTGCCAGACCTGACCCCCGGTCAAGCAGGCCGGGACCAGCGCAGCAAGCCCGGTGCCCCCGGTGAATGGCGCACGCTGGCTGCTCTGTTGGCGCAGGAACTGCGCACTCCGGTGGCGGCCATCAAAACCGGCGCCTATGTGGTCAGCAACACGGCTCGCACGCGCCTCAACAGCGAGGAAGCCGAGATGCTCGGCATGGTCCAGGCCCGCTCCGACTCGGTCCTGCGGATCCTCAGTGAAGCCCAGGACCTGATCAGAATCCTCGAGGATCAGGCCCGCTACGATCCGCGGCCGGAAAATCTGGTCACGGTGTTGCGCCAGGTGTGCAGCCAGGCCCAGAGCAACCTGCGGCGGCGTGGCATCTCCCTGGCCATCACCTTGCCCACCGTGCCCTTGTCGGTCGACCTGGATCGGGTGCGCATGCAACAGGTGCTGGAAACCCTGCTGGGGTGGTCCAGTCGCACGGCTCCGAACGGCGGCAACCTGTCCGTTCGACTCGGCTCGGTCGGTGAATTCGCGGTGCTGGAAATCGGCGATGCGGGTCCGTTCCTCACGAGCGAGCAGATTCGCTGGATGTATGAGGGGGGTCCGCTGCTGGAGGCCGGGGTGCTGGTCCCTGCCGACGGGGTGGCCTTTCGCGTCGCGCGTCACGTGGTGGAACAGGGCCACGGAGGCTTGCTTGGCATCGCCAGCGAGCCGGACTCCGGCACGACCTTCACCTTGACCCTTCCCCTGCTGATGGCGGTGCCGAACGCGGACGCCTTGCTCGCCTCTTCGGATGAGGCTGCCCCCAGCGAGACCACGGCCGGCCCGTGGCAGGAAGTGCTCGGCCGCTGAGGGTCAGGACGCGAAAGGAAGCCAGCGATGGCGGAATCGTGGCACAGCATCTGGTTGCGTTGGCGGTTCAACTGGTTTCCAGCTTACCGGGCAACCGGGGGGCGGATTCGCTACGTGGCAGCCGACTTCAGTGAGGTGCGCGTCGAGCTCGGTTTGAACCGACGAACCCGCAACTATCACGGCACGATCTTTGGCGGCAGCATGTACGGCGCCCTGGACCCGATTCACGCGATCATGCTGATCCAGCGCCTGGGACCCGACTACCGGGTCTGGGTCAAGAGCGCCCGCGTGGAGTTCCTCAAACCAGGCCGGGGCATGCTCCACGCGACGTGCCGGATACCCGACGGTGAATGTGATCGCCTGCGCGGCCTGCTGCAGGAGACGATCAGCGTCGAGCCCAGTTACGAAGCGGAGCTGAACGATGCCCAGGGCACGCCACACGCCCGCATCACGGTCACGCTGCACATTCGACGCGCCGGGTGAACAGGGCCGGCCCCAGGCCGCGGCTCACCATATTAATCATGCGTTAACCTTTTATTGATGTTTTGACGACCTTCCCCCCTCCCACAACCGTCCGAAAATGATTACGCTCGTGTGAGCATCGTCACGCGAAAGGTACCCTCGTGTTCGGCCGGATCTCCGAATTGAAGCGGATTTCCACCCTGGTGGCCTGTTTCGGGCTGCTCCTCGGCGGGTGCGCCGGGCGAGCGGGTTTCGCGGGGTCCGTCCTGCCCGTGGGCGCGTTTGCGGCCCTCCGCAGCGAGGGGCCGCTGGTACTCTGTGGCGACACCAACCGGGATGGCCAGATCGACGAGGCGGACCTGTCGGGACGTCACGCCTGGAACTGGTCCCAGGGAGGCGCCTTCGTGATCGCCAACCTGGATGACGACGACCGCGACGGTCGCCCCGACGCGGCAGACCTGCAGGTCAATGGCCGGGGGGACGAGAACGACCTGGCAAGGGTGGCCTTGCGCTGCCTCCCCCCCCCGGGCAAGCAGGGACTTCGGGTGACGGTGAGCCTGGCGGACGTCCCAGTCGACGGCCCCAGCATCCGTTTGTTTGCCCGCGAAGCCAACGGGTGGCGACCGCTGGACCCCCGCGAATCGCTGCCGGCCGGCAACTTCGAACTGGGGCTGGAAAGCACGCGTTTTGCCGCCCGCAACTGGAACGGTGAAGCGACGCTGCGCGCCGAATTGCAAAGCGAGACGGGGCAGGTGTTGGCCAGCGATCGCGTGCGCCTGCGCGTGGCGCCATTCCTGCTCTTGCCCAACACCGCCCGAACGCAAGCCCTGTACGTGTCGACCGGCCACCCTCGCTATGAGAACGCGGCCTTCCGGGAGGGATTGGCCAAGGTTTGCGGGGCCACGAACGTCCGCCTGGTCACCCACACCACCTCTTCCTGGAAGGAGATGTGGATGCAGGACACCATGGAGGTCGGCTACACCCAACTGCCAGGGCAGGCGCCGCAGCACGTCGTGCTGGGTGGCCTGCGCGGAGCCGACTCCTTCGGGCCCAGTCTGCTGGGGCCGGACACGGGCTACCTCCAGGTAGGCAGCTACCGGGGCATCCGTGACGGCATCGACGACTGGGCGGACTGGATGGGCAACCTGGAGGTGTCACCACCGGTGCCGGGCTACCCGTTTGGACGCGTCTTCTATGGCAAGAACACGGATACTGGAACCACCTTGCATCCAGAGGTCGTGGCATTTCTGGAAGCCCAGCAACTGCAAGCCCCCTTCTGGCTGGATACGGGCTTCCTGACCATCAAACACGTGGATGAGATCGCCAACTTCCTGCCCGGACCGGACGGCCGCCCGCGTTTGCTGCTCGCGGACACGCGACGCGCCGAGCAATTGCTGCCAGGCGAATCTTGGCCCTCGAATGCGTCGAACCAATCGCGCCTGGACAAGGTGCTGCGGGGAGGTAGCTATCCGGATGGAACGCGTGCGCGCGGGTTACTGACTGAATTGAACCTGTCGGAAGACCAGGTGGTGCGCCTGCCCGTCAGTTACGAGGGAGGCCACAACGTCTGGTCGAACCCCGTCAATTCCATTTACCTGAACGGCGTGGCGGTGACCGGCGCCCATCGTGTGCCGGAGCGAATCGCCGAGGACATCGCCGCCTCGCTCAAGCAGGCCGGAGCTCGCAGCGTGCAGTTCGTGGACGACCATCGATACCAGGACAACTACGGCAACGTCCACTGTGCCACCAACACCCACCGCGCCCCGCTGGTGAAGGACTTCGCCACCTGGCTGCCGCGCTGGCAGGCCAACCGGGGTCTTGCGGGCGGGCCCGTTCCCCCAGGCACGGCTCAACCACGCCAGCGACCAGAGCAATAAACGCGACCGTCCTGCGGCCGGGGCAAGCCCGTCCGGAGCGGTGAGATGAAGGCAGACATACCCTGGGCGTCCGAACGAGCCAGCCGCCAGGCGAAGGCTCGATGGATGACCTAGCGGCTCAGGCCAAGCGCGCCGAGCAGATCGACGCGACCGCGACCGGCATAGGGATCCATCCCGGTCTGAACGATGTCTTTGGCCGTGACATACAGCCGTTCGATCACCTGCTCACGCGACCAGCTGGGATGCTGGCTGCGCAACAGGGCCGCCGCGGCGGTGACGTGGGGGGCTGCCATCGAAGTGCCCCGCATGATCCGATACCCGTTGCCGAGCGCCAGCGGGTAGGTTGAAAGAACCCCTTCTCCGGGAGCAGCCAGATCGACCCAGTCCCCGAAGGTTGAAAAACTGGCCCAACCGTCGATGTCGTTGCTGGCGGCCACGCCGACCGCGAGGGGCTCGGCGCCTGGATACTTGGGCTCGTTGTTGCCGGAGTTGCCGGCCGCCGCCACCACGATCACATCCTTGTCGGCCGCGTAGGCCAGCGCGTCGGTCATGGCCTGGCTTTGCATCGGACTGCCCCAGCTGGCGTTGATGACCTTGGCCCCGTGGTCCACCGCCCAGACGATCGCCGCGGCACTGGCCCCTGAAGTGGAGTGACCGAAGTTGTTGAAGATCCGGACCGGAAGGAGCTTACAGCCTGGCGCCAGGCCAGCGATTCCGACGCCGTTGTTCACCCTGGCCCCGATCACCCCCGCGACGTGGGTGCCATGGCCGTAGCCGTCCACCAGGCCGCCCGGACCCGCCACCTTGCCCGTCAGGTCCCAGCCCTCGAACGCCTGCCCCATCAGGTCGGGATGGCTGACATCGATGCCGGAATCGATCACCGCCACCAGCACCTCGGGCCGACCGGGCTGGGCCCGCCAGGTGCGGTCCGCCCCGAGCAAGCGCCAGGCGTACTGGGCCGGCAGCAGAGGGTCATCGGGTCCATCCGCCCGGCTGGTCAAAGGCGCCTGGGGCGACGTCACGTGACGCCCGGACGAGGGAGGCAAGCGCAAGGAGGACTCAGGTTCCAGCCAGGCGACCTGCGCGTCACGGGCCAGCGAGGCCAGCTCCCCCCCGCCCATGCGATGCATGTTCAAGCCCAGAGCAGCCAGGTGGCGAACGCCGTGCCGGCGGGCCCACGCCTGCGGCGACTGCCCGGCCTTCAAGCGAACCAGGAAGGTCCCATCTTGCGAGCGGGCGGCCAGCGCCGAGGAATGCGGCGGAACAGCCACTCCCGGCGCGTGTGCACAGCCCGCCCCCGCCAGCATCACGGTTGCGACAAGCGAAGCCAGCAGGGAACGCTGTTTGGTCCGAACGAGCGACATATTCACCCCAGGCGGCGCTAAAAATTTGGTTAAGGCAAGTTAATCATAGCACGAAGATCTCAATAGACCGGCGTGAGCGCAAGCCTCCGCTCGGAGGTGCCAGACTTGCCCTGCGTGGAACGGAGTCCGAGGTCTCAACGGCGCCGAATGACATCGGCCCTGCATCAAAGCGAATGAGCACGGGTATGCGACCAACAGGTTCATCACAGGGCCCCCCCATGCGCATTGACCGCCCCGACGCCCCAAGCCACGTGCCCTCTTCCGCCCCCAGTTCCGCTGCGATGCGCGACGAGGCGGGGCCGTCCGTGGCGTCCGACAGCCTGACCCTGGGGGAGGCCTTCGAGCAGGTGGCTCCGGAGCGCAAAGTCCGTGCCGCCGGTGCCGCCGACACCCTGACGGGCGCTGCCGTGCGGGCGGCCCAGGGCAAGGCCGTTCGTCCCGGCCTCATCACGGCGGTATTGAATAGTCGGATCAGCCAGGCGCTGGCCTCCAGCTTGACCTGGCTCGGACCCGGCAGCCGTCTCGCCAGTTCGCTCGCGAATTTCGCCACGCGCCTGCGGGTCATCCCCGTGGTGTCGGCCGTGACGGGCACCGTGTTCGCCACCCACGACACTCAGACGGCGCTGCGCGAGCAGCACAGCCCCCAGGTTTCGCTGACCGGGAAAACCCTCAACTGGGCGCGAGTCGCCGCGGGTTGGGGCGGCGTCGGGCTGGGCGTGGTGTCCGTCGGTGCGGGCCTGCTGGGGGCCGCTCCCGCCCTGGTGGCCGGCACGGCGATCGCCGCGGGGGTGGTGGGCTTGCTGGGGCTGGCGGCCGGGCTTGCGCGGGCCCGGCTGGGGTAACGGTGCAGCTCGTCTGGTTCAAACGCGACCTGCGCATCCTGGATCACGCGCCGCTGGCGGAGGCCGCCCGACAGGGCCCCTGCCTCGGGCTGTTCGTGTTCGAGCCGTCCGTCTGGCGTCAGCCCACCATGGACCGGGCCCACTTCGACTTCGTCCTCGCCTCACTGATCGAGCTGCGGACCCGCCTGGAAGCGCTGGGCGGGCAGCTGGTGCTACGCCTCGGCGAGATGGTCGAGGTGCTGGAGCAGTTGCAGGCGACCCAGCCGATCACGGCCCTCTACAGCCACCAGGAAACCGGCGATGCCGTGACGTTCGCCCGCGATCGGGCGGTGGCCGCCTGGGCGCAGCGGACGGGCATTCCCTGGCACGAATTTCGACAGAGCGGGGTGATTCGCCGCCTGCCGAGCCGCGACGGCTGGGCCGAACGTTGGGAATCGTTCATGCGCAGCCCGGTCATCCCGGCGCCCCGCGAGCTGAAACCGCCGAGCGGGTTCGAATTGGAGCGAACCGACTTCCTGCGAAGGCTGGGAGAGGCGGCCCCGATCGCGCCTGACGACCTCGGCGTGGCCGGCGCCTCCCGCCCACTCGCTCAGGACGGCGGGATGCTGGCGGCACAGGCGCTGGTGCGCAGCTTCCTGCAGAGCCGAGGGCGAGACTACCGCCAGCGGATGGGCCAACCCGAGCCTGCCGCCGAGGCCTGCAGTCGCTTGTCGCCCCACCTGGCTTGGGGCACGATCTCGGCGCGCCAGGCCTACCACGCCGCCCGGGCCCGCCTGGCGGAACTGGAGTCGCTGCCCCGCAGCGAGGAAAATCGAGCCTGGCAGGCTTCGCTGGCGAGTTTCGAAGCGCGGCTCGCCTGGCGCTGCCACTTCATGCAGAAGCTGGAAGACGAACCGGCGATCGAACACCACAACATGTGCCGGGCCTATGACGGACTGCGGGAAGGTCACTTCGACGAAGATGCCTTCGAAGCCTGGAAAGCGGGGCAAACAGGATATCCCCTGGTGGATGCCTGCATGCGCGCCGTGGCCGCCACCGGCTGGTTGCCCTTCCGGATGCGCGCCATGGTGACGGCCTTCGCCGCCTACGACCTCTGGCTGCCCTGGCAACGGCCTGCGGCGCATCTGGCGCGCATGTTTCTGGACTACGAGACCGGCATCCACTACGCCCAGATCCAGATGCAGTCAGGCACCACCGGCATCAACGCGCTGCGCATGTACGATGTGACCAAGCAGGCGCGCGACTGTGATCCGGACGGCCACTTCATCCGGCGCTGGGTCCCGGAGCTGGCTGAGCTGCCGTTGGAGCACCTGCACGCCCCCTGGGAATTGCCACCGCTGACGCGCCTGCTGGTGGGGGGTGGCCCCGCCTATCCCGCGCCGATCGTGGATCGCCGCGCGGCCGTCCAGCGGGCGCGAGCGGGCTTCGCAGCGGTGAGAGCCCGACCGGAGACTGCGGCGGCGGCGGCGGCTGTGCTCGAACGACACGGCAGCCGCCGCTCCGGGGATTCCCGCGTGTTTCAGCCCGGCAACCGGCCAAAAACCTGAGGCCTCTCTTTCTCGTGGGTCGAAGGCCTTGGCGTGAGAGCTGTCGGGCGGGTGACGGGACCATCACGTCCTCGGTCGAATTTTCGGGTACAGAATACTTGGTGGCCCGCTGCCCCTGCTGAAGGTTTTACACGTGACCCATTCCTCCTCCCCGTCAGGCGCCTCAGGCCCCTCCCCCGCGCGCCAGCCCGGAAGACCAGGCGCAGCGGACCCGAAGGTCGCGCGAGACCTGGCGTCGGCCGGGCGCGGCCTGGAAGCCTTCGGGCGGGGCGCCGACCACTTCGTCCGCTCGACGCTGGCGCAGGGCGAGAAGCTGGCCGGTGAGCACGAGGCGGCGCGTTTTGCCTCGGGGGTGGCCCACGCGCTCACCACGGTGGTCACGGGCACGCTGGAACTGGCGGGCGCAAGTCTGCAGCTGGCCGAGGAGAAGACGCGTCAAGCGGCTGGGCAGGCCATCCAGGCCATCGTGGACAATCCGGTCGCGGTGGCCCAGCAGGTCTGGAGCGAATTCCAGGGCGCCTTTCAGCGCGACCCGGCCCGCATGTCCGGCGAGGTGGTGGGCAGCCTGCTGCCGATTGGCGCGACCTTGAAAGCGGCCGGAAAAATCGGGCGTCTCGGGCGCGTCGGCCAAGCCGCGCGCAAGGCTGACCAGGTCGCCGATGGCCTGCGCGGGATCGAGGCGGCGAGCCGCGCGGCGGACGCGGGGCAGGCCGCACGGATGGCGAGCCCCTCGCAGGGTGTGGCCGCGGCCGCCCGGTCGGCCCGCGGGGCAGAGGACGCGGCTCGGCTCGCCAGGGTCCCCGCCCCAGGCCCTCGCATCCTGACGCAAGAAGCCTTGGATACGCTCAACCGGGGCGTCCAACCCCTGACGGACCTCGGCGCGATGACGGCGCGGGACAAGGCCTTTGCGGCGCTCTATCGCGACCCGGACCTGCAGCGCGCCACCAGCGAGGCGGTCACGCAGTGGGTGATGGGTGGCAAGGACCAGCTGCCCCTGCGCGAGGCCTTCGCGGCGCTGAAACAAGGCGGTGACCACCCCCTGCGCGACACCCTGCAAAAACTGATGGACACGCGCGAAGCCCGCTGGGACCGGCTGGCGGCGCGACACGGCATCGAGCGGCCCAGCCATTTCCGTTTGTATCGCGGCGTCCAGAGCGAAAACGCCATGGAAGAGCTGGTGCGGGCCTGGGAAACGCCGGGCAAGAAGGGCCTGCAACTTCAGCACCACAGCGTGAATTCCTGGTCCACCAACCCGTCCGTGGCCCGGGATATGTTCGCGTCCGGCGGGGAGGTGGCGGTGGTGTATGACGCCGACGTGCCCTTCCGTCGAACCATCGCCGACAAATGGGTGGATGGGTCCGGCTTCCTGCAATGGACCCCTGATCAGGACGAGGTGATGGTGGCAACCCACGGCCTGACGGTGCCGGCCAACCGGGTCCAGGCCGTCTACCAGGGGCAGCGTTACGGCTATGAGCAACGAGAGGCGCTGATCGCGGCCTGGCGCGCCACCCATCCGCGTCAGCCCTGATCGCCCAGCGCCCCGGCACGCTCGTGGCAAGTTGGTTCTCGTCCGACTCCCTGCCTGGCGTCACGTGACGCAGCTGCCTCGCTCCTGTGACGCGGCCGCGCGTGAGCGGCCGCCCAGCATCCTGAAACCGGCTGGCAAGGGGGCTCACGCCTGCCAATTCTGCTTGGTTTGAAACCGGTTTGGAACCCCGCCCCCCGACAGGTGAAATATCCCCCTGATGAGGATTCTCGCTTGCCCTCCATTGCGCCTGTGCCCGCGATCCCAGCACTCCCGCCCACACCACCCGCCCCCCCCCTCGCGGCCTGGCCCCAACCGCCCATTGCGCCCCCCCTTGCGCCATCGCCCCAGCCAAGGTCGCTTCAGGGGGGCGATGCCTGGTCGCCCAGCTTCGCCCCTTACCCCGCCGTGCCCGTGTCGCACGTGGCCCACACGGCACCTGAGGCCTGGTTCTGGGTGCGGGCACTTCGTGATTTTGCGCCCGTCACGGCGGGCGCAGGCTTGCTCGTGGGCGGCCTGATCGGTCTCGTGGCGGGGGCTCCGGCCCTGGGGGCCGCCTGGGGCGCGTGCATTCTGACGGGCATTCCGGGCGTGGCGCTCGCCGCCGAGCGGATCCGCCATTCGCTCGGGCACCTGTTGCGAGGCGATGGCCTGGGACCGCGCCCCTGGGAGGGCGTCGTCTTTGTCGCGAGCGTGTTGATGCCGACGGCTGCCGTCGCGCTCGGCACTGCCATGGCGGTCGGAACCGCCGGGGCCGCCTTCGGCGGTTTCGCGGCGGCCGGCGTGCTGGCATTGGGCGGACAGCTCTACGTCCGCTTGAAGTACCGCTGAACCGTCCAGCCGCAGTGGCGAGCTGGGCTGCCACACCTACCGGCTCGACACCCAGACGTTCGATACCCTCCCGTTCTGCGGCCGGGGGCTGCCGGGAGGCTCCCCAGGCATCGCAGGCTCGGAGCTGGGAATCGCCCCTCCGTCCCCTTGAGAGTGAACGCGATGGAAGGGGCATCGCGGGCCGAAAGCCCCACGTGGTCAACGGGTATGAGGGAGGGCAGCCCCGTTGAGAGGTGCGAGCCATGTGGAACCCAACCGTCCGCCTTGCTGCGGCCTGCGCACTGGTGGCCAGTTGCAGCCCTGTGCGCGAGCTGCCCGGCCCTGCGCCCGTCTCGCCCCAGACCCTCGCTTCGGAGGCTCTCCTGCTGGTTCAGCCCCCCAAGGGCCCCCATCGGGTGCTTCAGGGCAGCGTGCGACTGGATGCTCGTTATGCCGTGGCACAGGCTGGGGCCCGTCTGATAGGAGATGCGACGGGTTCCTATGTCCAGGTCGGCGGCTCGGTCGTGTCGAACGGCTCCGGCAATCTGATCGCCAACCACGGCGCAGGCATCATTTCCGACGCTGGCCAGCGCTACCGGCTGACGGCTCAAGTCGCGGGCGCAGACGTACTGCCCCTGCCGGGAGAGCTGTTGCCTGGGGCGGGCGTCACGGTCTCCGTGCGCTCGCTCCTGACGGGGGCCCCGATGGCGTTGGGCAGCACGCCGGACGATTTGCCCGTGAAGGCATTGTGGACCGACCCCAAGGGACAGTTCACGCTCTACCTACCTCCTCACGAGGGAGGCATCGTGGTGGAGGCGCGCGTGCAGGAGGCAAGCGGCAAGCGGTCGACGGATCCGGGCCTGACCTATGACCTGTGTCCCCCTCATGGGGCGTCCAGCGTCGCCGTGGATGAGGACAGCGCCGCCGTCTGTCGCTTGCTGTGGCTCTCGCTGTATCACGTCCTGCGAGACGCCCTCAGCGATGCCCCGGATGGCCTGCACCGGCGCGGCGTGCTGAAGGGAGCTCCAGCATTCGAGCGCCTGGCGATGACGGCACGCGGCGCCGGCCTCGTCAGCGCCAGGGAAGACGAACGTGACGCTGTCGCCGCCCGTTGCGCGGAAGCCCTGGTGGGCGGGACCGATCCCTGGCGCGTCCCCGTGACGGAAGCGGGGGGAACGCCGGCCATGGAGGCCCTGCTCGGCCTCATTCGCGACACGCGCGAGGCAGCCACGGAACGGTGGCGACGCGATCCGGCGGTATTCTCGACCTGGCCGACCTTGGCGTCGGCCAACGCCGCCAGAGAGAAGGGCACGCCCAACTGGGAGATGCTCAAGCCCGCCGACCTGAATCGTTTCCTGACCGACACCTACCTGGCACGCCAGTTGCCTCGCCCGGACCTGGCGCCGCTCTTGGGCAGGGAAACGGGAGCCGATGCCACCTGGCGACAGGCTTTGGATGCGTTGCTGCGGTCTTATGCCCGTGACATCGAAGCGGATCATCACCAGCAGGGAAGCCGGTTACGCCAGCTGATCGAGAGCTGGCGCGCATGGGAGAAGACAGCCCCCTGAGGGAGAACGACGCGAGCGAGCAGGGCGACCGCAAGGTCGCCAAGGCGGCCCGCGATCAGCGGTAAGCCTTCAGGAAGGTCCGCCAGGCCCGATCCGCGAAGCGCACGCGCGCCGGCTGATCATACATGACGTTGTAGCGCTGGGCGGGCGTCGGGAAGTAAAGCACCGCGCCGGTGGCGCCATCGAAATTCGGCGTCGTGTGATGCTCCCGCAGCACCGCCTGCCCGAGGGCTTCGCGGGTCACGGCAGCCGCCTGGGACACCTCAGGGTCCTTCACGTCACGTTGCACGCGCTGCAGGAAGTCACCCAGATCGGCGCAATCCTGATTGTAGAAGCGCCGGGTGCGCTGACGAGCCTGCTGGAAGGCTTGTTTCTGCGCCGGCATTGCCCGCAGCGCCGCCGCCACGAAGGCGTCCAGGGCCGGCAGCACGGTGCCGTTGAAGCGCGGCACATCGATGACGGACAGGGTGACCTCCTTGCGGTCAAGCTGGTAAGAGCGCGCAAAGGCGTCAACCAGGGCGTTCGAGACCGCCAGTGGGCTGCGGTCAGCCAGGCGCGCCCAGCGCTCGAACCAGCCCTCGTAATCCCAACCGGTGCCCGGGATGAGGTGTTCGGAGGCGATGTAGAGGCCGGCCAGACCCTCCAGCTGGTAAACCAGCTCCCCGTGGCCCATGAGGCAGGCATCGAAGCTCACGATCTCGGCCGCCCGCCCGCGCGCCGCCTTGAAGGCGGCACAGAGTCCGCTCAGGTCGGCGGTTTCCAGGTTGCTCCCATCATCGTCCCAGCCGAAGCCGAGGGTCAGCGGGTTGCCGCCCCGCCGAAACAGGCCGCTGCCGTGGTCCCAGAAGGTGATCATGGTTCGCGGCCCACGGGCCGCGCGGGCCCCCCATTCCAGAAAGCGCTGCACGGTCGCGCGATCGCCGCTGTTGATCTCGCCGGAAGGCGGCACGATGGCCGGCAGGTCCAGCTTCTCCGAGACGATCGTGTCGTTGTAACCGCCGGGGTCTCGCCGGATGCGATAGACGGCCGAGTCGCCGATCTCCATCCCGTCGAACAGCACCAGCACCTCCAGCGAGCCATCGCTGGGCAGGGCGGCCTCCATCTCGTTCAGGTCGCCCACGCCGAAATCGTAGAGGTCGTTATCGGCGGCCAGATGCACCAGCAGGGTCCAGGCCGGGCTGCCGCTCTGAGACCGCAGCGCGCCCTCTCCAGACACGATGGGGAGGCGGCCCGGCGCGCGACGCGCGTCGGCGGAGCGAGGCGCCTGGGCGGCTGCGAGCCCCTGCGGCGATCGCCCGGCCGGCAGAGGCTGCACGGCGCGCCCGCAGGCAGCGGCCGAAAGCCCCAGGCCGAGAGCCATCAGCCACGAAAGACAGCGAGACGAACGAAACACGATGCCACCCTTTGCGCGACCGCAATTGATTAAGAATCAGTAAAGCGAGCGTCTCATTCTAACCCTGCCCTCGCCAGGTGGGCGACGTTCCAGGCCCGTCAAAGATTAACAGGAGGTTAAGCCAGGCTTCCACTGACCCCCATCTGTGGGATCGGGCAAGGGAAGGGCAGGCCAAGCCGAGCCAGCACCAGGCGGCGCCTCAAGCGCCGACGGCCGTCTCCGCCAGCCAGGCCTCGGCCTCGGCGATCGCCAGGGCCGCCAGGCGCGGCGCCTCGCCCACGAAGGTGTCCGGCGTGAGCGCCCGCAGCCGTTCCTGCAACGCGGGCGACGCCCCACTGCGGACCAGAAATTCGTGCAGGTCGGCCAGCGTGATGCGGCTGCCGCGGGTGAGGTCTTTGAGCGCCTCGTAGGCCTCGGCCTGCCCCTCGGCGCGCAGGGCCACCTGGTAGGCCTCGGCCAGCACCTCCGGGTGCGCCTGCAAGGCGGCCGCCAGAGCCTCCGGGGCCGGCGCGAGCTTGCTCAGGCCGCGCTGGGTCATGCGCACCCCCAGCAACAGGTGCCCCCAGGCCACGCCCATCGCGCGTTGCACGGTGCTGTCCGAGAGGTCCCGCTGCAGGCGACTGACCGGCAGCTTGCGGGCGCCGTGTTCGAACAGGGCGATCGCCAGGCCCAGGTTGCCCTCGCTGTTCTCGAAGTCGATCGGGTTGACCTTGTGCGGCATCGCACTGGAGCCGGTCTCCCCGGCCACCGCGCGCTGCACCAGCCAGCCGTCGGAGACGTAGCGCCAGAGGTCCTGGTCCAGGTCCAGCAACACACTGGCCAGGCGCTTGGCGGCATCGAACCAGGCCGCCAGACCATCATGCGGCTCGATCTGGGTCACCACCGGCACCGGCGTCAGCCCCAGGCTGCGCACGAAGGCGTCCGAAAAGGCGGGCCAGTCGACCGCCGGGTAGGCCACCGCCACGGCCCCGAAGGTGCCGGTGGCGCCGGCCAGCTTAGCGGTCGCGGGCACCGCGGCGAGGGCGCGGGCGGCCCGCACCAGACGCCCGAGAAAGACCCCGAATTCCTTGCCCAGGGTGGTGGGCGTGGCCGGTTGCCCGTGCGTGCGGGCCAGCATCGGCAGCGCGGCCGTCGTGCACGCGAGTTCACGCAAGCTCGCCACCAGATCGCGCAGGGCAGGCTGGATCACCTCCAGCAGGGCACGCCGGGTGAGCAGCGCCCAGGCCAGGTTGTTGACGTCCTCGCTGGTCAGGCCCAGATGCACCCAGCCGACCCGCGCCCGCAAGGTCGGGTGGGCTTCCAGACGCTGGCGCAGGTACAGTTCGACCGCCTTCACGTCGTGGTTGGTCTCGCGTTCGATCGCCTTGACCGCCGCCGCTTCGGCCTCCCCGAACTGGCCCGGCAAGGCCGCCAGCCAGGCCTGCTCAGCCGGGCTCAGCGTCTCACCCAACGCCCCCAGCAGCGCCTCCAGATAGGCCACCTCCACCGCCACGCGGGCCTGGATCAGGGCCGCCTCGGAGAAGCAGGCCCGCAGGGGCGCAACCAGCTGGCGGTAGCGCCCGTCCAGCGGCGACAGCGCGAACAGCTCGGCGGCCGGGAGCGCACCCGGGGCCCCACTCATCGCGCCGGCTCCACGCTGGCCTGCGGACGACTGCCGGGCTTGATGACCGGCTCCCCGGCCCGACAGGCCGGGCAATCGGCCGGCGCGAAGGTCGGCACCGACAGCGCCAGCAGCGCCTGGCAGGGCGCATCCAGGCCCCCCGCTCCACCGCGATCGACCAGGCAGGCATAACCGACCACCTCGGCCCCGAGCGCCCGCACGCAGGCCGCCGCCTCGGCCGCCGACCCCCCGGTGGTGATGACGTCCTCCACGATCAGCACGCGCTCCCCGGGGGCCAGGGTGAAGCCGCGGCGAAGCATCATGGCGCCCTCCACCCGCTCCGTGAAGAGCGCCCGCACCTGGAGGGCGCGCGCCAACTCGTGGGCGATGATCACGCCACCGAGCGCCGGTCCGACCACCACGTCGCAGGGGGTTTCCATCTGACGGGCCAGCGCCTCGGCGGCCCAGGCGGCCTGCGGTGGGTGCTGCAGCAGGCGCGCGCACTGCACGTAGCGGGGGCTGTGCAGGCCGGAACTGAGCGCGAAATGGCCCTCCAGCAGGGCCTCCGTCTGTAGCAGGCGCTGCGTCAGTTCAGCAGCGAACGGAGAAGATGGCATCTTGCAGCCTCCTGGCAGCGGCCTCGGCCGCTTCGGCAAAGTCGGTGCCCGAGGAAGCATACAACACCTCGCGGGACACATTGAACAGGACCCGCTCGCCCAAAATAGGCGCCAGCGCGGCCAGGTCTCCGCCCTGAGCGCCAATGCCCGGCACCAGCAGCCACTGCCCGGGCACCCGCGCCCGGATCGCCGGCACCACCTCCGGGCGGGTGGCACCGACCACCAGCCCGACCGCGCCCGGCTGACCATCCAGCTCGCGGGCCAGCTCGGCCACACGCAGATAGAGCGGCACGCCCGCGGCGTCCTGGCGATCCTGCAGGAACGCCGCGCCGGGGTTCGAGGTGGCCGTCAGCACGAAGGTCAGCCGGTCGGCATAGGCGACAAACGGCTGCAGGCTGTCCGGCCCCATGTAGGGCGAGACGGTGACGGCATCGCCGCCCAGCTCCTCGAACAGGGCCCGGGCGTACATGCGAGCCGTGTTGCCGATGTCGCCGCGCTTGGCATCCAGGATCACCGGGATTTCAGCCGGAATGGCAGCCAGCGTGGCCTGCAACGCCTGCCAGCCGGCAGCGCCCCAGACCTCGTAAAAGGCCAGGTTGGGCTTGTAGGCCGCGGCCCGCGAACGGGTCGCGGCGATGATGGCGCGGTTGAAGGCCACGATCGCCTCCACGCCGCTCCCGAGCCCTGGCGGCAGGCGTTCCGGATCGGGGTCAAGGCCGATGCACAGACCCGCCCGCACCTGGGCCAGCCGGGCATCGAGTTTTTCCAGGGTCGAGGGCCTCACCATGTCGGAACCTCCTCGGGGAAACAGGCTTCCAGGCGATCGCCGCCCCCAGCCCGCAGCCAGTCCGCCAGCTCCTGGGCCAGGCGCCCGGCCAGACCGGGCTCCACGAAGCTGCCCGTGCCAACCTGAACGGCCCGCGCCCCCACCGCGAAGAAGGCCAGCACGTCCTCCAGGCTCGCCACCCCCCCGATGCCGATGATCGGCAAGCGGCAGGCCCGGCGGGCCTCCGCCACGCAGCGCAGGGCCAGCGGGCGCAGGGCCGGGCCCGACAGCCCGCCGCGCAGCAACTCCGCCGTGAGGCGCCCGTCAACCAGGCGCGGGGTCACGGCCAGCCCCGGCAAGGTGTTGATGGCCGACAAGACGTCCGCCCCAGCCGCCTCGGCCGCGCGGGCAAACTCACCCACGTCGTCGGCACGCGGGGCCAGCTTGACCACCAACGGCAGGCGCGTGCGCCGCCGCACGGCCCGCACCAGGCCTTCCAGCACCTGCGGGTCGCGGCCGAATTCGATGCCCCCGTGCGTCACGTTCGGGCACGAGACGTTCAGTTCCAGGCCCAACAGGCCGGGGGCCTCGTCGAGGCGCTCGGCCATGGCCTCGTATTCGATCAGGCTGGCGCCCGCGAGGTTGGCGATCGCCGGCAGATCGGCGGCCTGCAGGGCCGGCAGCTTCTCGGCCAGGAAGGCCTCAAGGCCCACATTTTGCAACCCGATGCGGTTGAGCATGCCCGCCTCGACCTCGGCCCCGCGCAGTCCGGCATGCCCGGGCCGCGGCAGCGGGCTCAGGCCCTTGGTGAAGACCGCCCCGACCCGCTTGAGATCGAGAAAGGGAGCCAGCTCCAGGCCATAGCCGCAGGTGCCGGAGGCCAGCGTGAGCGGGGAGCGCAGGCGCAAGGGGCCGAGCGTCACCGCCAGGTCGGGCTGCAGCGCCGTCACCATGCCAGCCGCTCCGCGTCGAAGACCGGTCCCTCGCAGCAAACCCGCTCGTAGAAAGGCCCCTCCCCCTCGCCTCGCACCGGCACGACACACAGCAGACAGACGCCTATACCGCAGCCCATGGGGCGCTCCAGCGACACCTCACAGGGCACGCCGGCCGCGGCCGCCGCCTCGGCCACTGCCCGCATCAGGCCATCCGGGCCGCACGTCAGCACCCGCTGCGGCGCAAAATCGCGCAGGATCGTCGGCAGATCATCCACCACGCGCCCCCGCCGGCCCTGGCTGCCGTCCTCGGTGTAAAGCGTCAGGTCGACCCCCCAGGCGGCCAGCGGCGCGTCGTTCACCGCCTGGTCGGCGCTGCGGAAGCCGAACAGGGCCCGCAGGCCGAGCCCGGCCTGCGCCGCGTGTGTTTCAGCAAAATGCACCAGCGGCGCCACCCCGACGCCACCGCCCACCAGCAGCACGCGCCCTGGCCCCGATGGTGCCGAATACGGCCGGCCGAGCGGACCCAGCCAATCCAGGCGACTCCCCGGCGCCAGACCCGCCAGCCAGCGCGTGCCCCGCCCTTTGGCGCGCACCAGCAGGGCCAGCTGGTCACCCGCGACCCGGTAAATGCTGAACGGACGCCGCAGGTAGCCGTCGCCGACCCGCAGATGCACGAACTGACCGGGTTGTGCCTGCGCCAGGCCCGGTGCCTGCAGCCAGATCACGAACACGTCCGGGCCGTGAAAGGTCAGGCGCATGACCTGCGCCGAGCCTTGGGCGGGAGCCAGGGACAGGGCGGCGGGGCACATAGCCGGGGATTGTCCGGGGCGCGGTCGCGATCCGTCAAGCCGAAGCCTGGGCCGCTCCACCCGAACGTGGGACGAGGATTTTGAGACGGTCGCGTCGCATCCACGCGCCTGCCGCCCCGAGCGTCGCCCAGAGGGGTCCGAGAATCGCCCCGATCCGTTGGTCATCAGCGCCTTTCAGGCACCCCGCACGGAGCAACCGTTTACAAGTGATGACGCCCTGCGGTAGGCTGCCGTCGATGCAGCCGACGGGATCCAGCTCCAGCGCTAAACAGCCTTCACCAGCCCCCTTAAGCGGGGATTGGCGAGGGCCGTTCCTGGCCGAGATGCCCCGTCGGGGGCTCAGTTCCCCGTTTCCCATGGCCTTTGGCCCCTGAATTCCGAACCCTTTGGGGGTTCGGCTTTTTTTTGCCCGGATTTCGTGTCTGAGCGCTTGAAAGGAGTCGCCGTGACCGCCACCCTTCCCTTGCCTGTCGCCCGCCCTGAAAACTCGCTGGAGCCCTGCTCGCCGCGCCGCGCCGCCCTGATCCGCATCTGGGCCGCGATGTTCCGTGGGGCCCGTCGCTACGTCGAATCGCAGGGTTTCATCGGCGTCCACAACGTGCCTGAAATCGTCGGTGTGACCGGCGCCTGCGAGAATGTCGACACCCTCTTCAAGGTCGATTATTTCGGCAAACCGGCCTACCTGGCACAGAGCGACCAGCTCTACCTGGAACTGATCACGCCGGTGCTGGGCAAGGTCTACGCGGAAATCCAGAGCTTCCGGATGGAGCCCGAGGCCGATGACCGCCACCTGTGCCAGTTCGCCCTGTTCGAGATCGAGCACCTGGGCAACCTCGACGAGCTGATCGGCCACCTGACGGGCATCGTCCAGGCAGCAGTGGGCGAAGTCCTCGCCACCTGCGAACAGGAATTGCGCAGCCATTTCGGGCGCGACACGGCAGCCCTGCGCGCCCTGGCGTTTCAGCGCATCACCTACACGGAGGCGGTCGAGGCCCTGCAGGCGGACTTTCCGGGGCTGGCCTGGGGCGATGACCTGAAAGCGAACCACGAGCGCCGCCTGACCGAAATCTACGGGCCCTGCTTCCTGACCCACTACCCGCTGCCGATCAAGTTCTTCAATATGAAGCAGAACGCCGAGGATCCGCGCGTGGTGAACTCGACCGACATGCTGTTGCCCTTCTCGGGCGAATCGGCCGGGGCCGCGGAGCGCGAGCACGATCACGCCACGATCGAGCGGCGCCTGAAGACGAGCGCCATGTATGAGCGGCTGATCGCGCTGGGTGGCAAGGACGAGGACTTCGCCTGGTACCTGGACGCGCACAAGGACCGCGAGATTCCGCTTCACAGCGGCGCGGGCGTGGGCATGGCCCGCGTGGCCCAGTTCATCTTGGGCGTCTCGGACATCCGCGAGGCGGTGCCCTTCCTGATCAACCGCGACAACCTGCTCTGAAGGCGAGCGCCGCCGCTTCCCGGAAGGTCGCTCACCGAGCGCGGCAACAGCCTTCAGAGACGAACGTCGACCCCATTCAATGAAAACGCCGCCGTGCCTGACACGGCGGCGTTTTCTGATGGCACCATCTGGAATCCGAGAGGCAGCTGGCGCATCGTCGAGGGGTGGCCTGCCCCGGCAGCGGGCCGAGGCGCAGGCAACAGAGATTTGCCAGGAATTTAACGTTCCGGCCGGCCCTCCGCCGCGAATTTCCCCTTGACAGGCACCCTCCTTGTGACTACTCTACATTTAAAATGATTCTAAATCATTAGCCTTTCTGTCGTTGCCCCTTACCCTAGCAAGGAGAACCTGTCATGAACAAGACTCCCATCAACACCGAGGTGTTGCCCTTCCGGGCGCAGGCCTATCACAACGGCGCCTTCGTCGAGGTGACGGAAGCCAACCTGAAGGGCAAGTGGTCGGTGGTGTTCTTCTATCCCGCCGACTTCACCTTCGTCTGCCCCACCGAGCTGGGCGACCTGGCCGACCGCTATGCCGAGTTCCAGAAGCTGGGCGTGGAGATCTACGGCGTCTCGACCGACACCCATTTCACGCACAAGGCCTGGCACGACGCCTCGGAAACCATCCGCAAGATCAAGTATCCGCTGGTCGGTGACCCGACCGGCACGATCACGCGCAACTTCGGCGTCATGATCGAGGAGGCCGGGCTGGCCGAGCGCGGCACCTTCGTGATCGACCCCGCGGGCAAGATCCAGATGGTCGAGATCAGCGCGGGCGGCGTCGGCCGCGATGCCGGTGAGCTGCTGCGCAAGATCAAGGCGGCGCAGTACGTCGCCTCGCATCCGGGCGAGGTCTGCCCCGCCAAGTGGCAGGAAGGCCAGGCCACGCTGGCGCCCTCGCTCGACCTGGTTGGCAAGATCTGACGACCCGCCGGCCTCCCGGCAGCCTGCCGGGAGGCCGACCGCCGTCCGCACGAGACCGGAAGGAGGTCCCGTCATGCTGGATGCCGCCCTGCAGGCCCAACTCGCGGCCTACCTGGAAAAGCTGCGTCACCCGATCGAATTGCTCGCCGCGCTGGATGACAGCGCCACGGCTCAGGAATTGCGGGCGATGCTGACCACCATCGCCGGCCTCTCCCCTCAGGTGAGCTGGCGCGAGCAGACGGGCGCAGTGCGGCAGCCGGGTTTCTCGGTGGCCCGCCCCGGCGAGGCCCCGCGCATCCACTTTGCGGGCCTGCCCACTGGACACGAATTCACCTCGCTGGTGCTGGCCCTGCTGCACACCGGGGGCCACCCGCCCAAGCTAAGCGACGACCAGGTGGCGCGCATCCAGAGGCTGGCCGGGCCCAAGCAATTTGAGGTGTTCATCGCGCTGTCCTGCCACAATTGTCCCGACGTGGTGCAGGCGCTCAACACGATGGCGGCCCTGAACCCGGAGATCCAGGTGACCATGGTCGACGGCGGCCTGCACCGCGAGGAGGTGGCAGCCCGCGACATCATGGGCGTGCCGGCGGTGTTCCTGAACGGGCAGCCCTTCAGTCAGGGGCGTACCTCCCTGGAAGAAATCCTCGACAAGCTGGACGGCGGCGCCGCGGAGCAGGAAGCCGCCCGGCTGTCGCAGGAAGCCCCCTTCGACGTGCTGGTGGTGGGTGGCGGTCCGGCCGGCGCCGCTGCCGCCATCTATGCGGCCCGCAAGGGGATTCGCACCGGGGTGGTGGCCGACCGCTTCGGCGGGCAGTTGCTCGACACGGTCGGCATCGAAAATTTCATCTCGGTCAAGCACACCGAAGGCGAGCGCCTGGCCCGCTCGCTGGAAGAGCACGTCCGCACCTACGACGTGCCGGTCTTCACGGCCCAGCGCGCCGAGGCCCTGGAACCCGGTCAAGGGCTGCACACGGTGCGTCTGGCCAGTGGCGCGGCCCTGCGCGCCAAAACGGTGATTCTGGCCACCGGGGCGCGCTGGCGCGAATTGCAAGTGCCGGGCGAGAGCACCTATCGCACCAAGGGCGTGACCTTCTGCCCCCACTGCGATGGCCCGGTCTTCCAGGGCAAGCGGGTGGCCGTGGTGGGGGGCGGTAACTCTGGGGTGGAGGCGGCGATCGATCTGGCCGGCCTCGTGGCCCACGTGACCCTGCTAGAATTCGGCGAGGCGCTGCGGGCCGACGCGGTGCTGCAGCAAAAGCTGCACAGCCTGCCCAATGTGACCGTGTTGCTCAACGCCCAGACGACCGAGGTGGTGGGTGATGGCCAGCGCGTGACGGGGCTGGTCTACACCGACCGCAGCCAGGGGGTGAGCCACCGCTTGGAGCTTGAAGGCGTGTTCGTGCAGATTGGCCTGGTGCCCAACACGGCCTGGCTGAAGGACACGCTGCAGTTGAGTCGCCACGGGGAGATCGAGGTGGATGCCCGCGGGCAGACCTCCGTCCCCGGCGTGTTCGCGGCCGGGGACTGCACCACCGTGCCCTACAAGCAGATCATCATCGCGATGGGCGAGGGCACCAAGGCCAGCCTGTCGGCCTTCGACCATCTGATCCGGACCTCGCTGCCGCAGGCGTCGTGACGCCCTCGCCGGCGTGGGCCTTTCCGCGCAACCAATCTGGCACCCACAACGGTGTGGATCCAACCAGGCTGTGGTAAACCACGGAAGTGAAGAGGAGGAATCATTCGATGGTCAGACGAACGCTGTTGGCAGTGGCCATTCTGGCCGGCACGGTCAGCCCGCTGGCGCTGACGCCCCCGGCCCTGGCCCGCACCATGACGGTGCAGGACTGGTGGCCTGAACGCCTGGATCTGGCGCCCTTGCGTCAGCATTCGGCCGAGTCGAACCCGCTGGGAGAAAATTTCGATTACGCCAAGGAGTTCAAGAGCCTCGACCTCGCGGCCGTGAAAAAGGATCTGCGTGCGCTGATGACCCGCTCGCAGGACTGGTGGCCGGCCGACTACGGCCACTATGGCCCGTTCTTCGTGCGCATGGCCTGGCACGCGGCCGGCACCTACCGCAGCGGGGACGGGCGTGGCGGCGCCGACGGCGGCCAGCTGCGCTTCGAGGCCCAGAACAGCTGGCCCGACAACACCAACCTGGACAAGGCGCGCCGCTTGCTCTGGCCGATCAAGCAGAAGTACGGCCGCAAGATCAGCTGGGCCGACCTGATGGTGCTGACGGGCAACGTGGCGATGGAGTCGATGGGCTTCAAGACCTTCGGCTTCGCCGGGGGCCGGATCGACCAGTGGGAACCCGACATGGTGTACTGGGGCCCCGAGAAGGAGTTCCTGGCGGACCAGCGCCACAAGGGCGATCGCCAGCTCGAAAAGCCGCTCGGCGCGGTCCAGATGGGCCTGATCTACGTGAACCCGGAAGGCCCCAACGGCAACGGCGACCCGCTGTCGGCGGCCCGGGACATCCGCGAAACCTTCGGCCGGATGGCCATGAACGACGAGGAAACGGTGGCGCTGATTGCGGGCGGCCACACCTTCGGCAAGGCCCACGGCGCGCATGCCCCGGCCGGCAACGTCGGCCCTGAACCGGCCGCCGCGCCGGTCGAGGCGCAGGGCTTCGGCTGGCACAACCGGCGTGGCAAGGGCAACGCCGAAGACACCGTCACCAGCGGCCTGGAAGGCGCCTGGACGGCCGCCCCGACCCAGTTCACGATGATGTACCTGAACAACCTGTTCGGTTTCGACTGGGTCAAGACGCGCAGCCCGGCCGGCGCGCTGCAGTGGATTCCGGCCAACGGCCAGGCGGCCGGCACGGTGCCGGACGCCCACGTGGCCAACCGGCGCCATGCCCCGGTCATGCTGACCACGGACCTGGCCCTGAAGGAGGACCCCAGCTACCGCGTGATCGCCCAGCGCTTCCAGAAGGATCCGAAGGCCTTCGAACTGGCCTTCGCCAAGGCCTGGTTCAAGCTGACGCACCGCGACATGGGGCCGCGCACCCGCTACCTGGGCCCCGAAGCGCCCAAGGAAGTGCTGAACTGGCAGGACCCGGTGCCGGCCGTGAAGCACCCGCTGGTGACGGCGCAGGACGTGGCCCAGTTGAAGGCCAAGATCCTGAAGTCGGGCCTGACCACCGCCCAGCTGGTCAAGGCGGCCTGGGCCTCGGCCTCGACCTTCCGCGACACCGACTTCCGCGGCGGCGCCAACGGGGGTCGGGTGCGGCTCGATCCGCAGCGCGGCTGGGAGGTCAACGACCCGCAGGAGCTGGCCACCGTGCTGAAGCGCCTGGAGAGCATCCAGAGCGCCTTCAACAAGGCCCACGCCGGCAAGCAGCAGATCTCCATGGCCGACATGGTGGTGCTGGGCGGGGCCACGGCGATCGAACAGGCCGCCAAGAAGGGCGGCGTGACGGTCCAGGTGCCCTTCAAGCCCGGTCGCGGGGACGCGGTCCAAACCCAGACGGACGTGCGCACCTTCGCCTACCTGAAGCCCACGGCGGACGGCTTCCGCAACTACTACACCAAGGACAGCCGCCTGTCGCCGGCCGAGATGCTGGTGGACAAGGCCGACACGCTCTCCCTGACGGTTCCCGAAACCACCGTGCTGGTGGGCGGTCTGCGGGTGCTGGGCGCCAACAGCGGCAACAGCGCCCACGGCGTCTTCACCGCCCGGCCCGGCACGCTCTCCAACGACTTCTTCGTGAACCTGCTCGATATGTCCACGAAGTGGTCGAAGTCGGCCAGCGAAGGCCTCTACGAAGGGCACGACCGCAAGTCGGGCAAGCGTCGCTGGACCGCGACGCCGGTCGACCTGATCTTCGGCTCGAACTCCGAACTGCGGGCCGTGTCCGAGGTCTATGCCGCCAACGACGGGCGCGAGAAGTTCGTACGGGACTTCGTGGCGGCCTGGTCCAAGGTGATGGAACTCGACCGGAACTGACCCCCGGAACCCGGACAACCGGTGCCGCAGGCCCCCTTGCCCAGACAGGGCGAGGGGGCCTTGGTTCGTTCCTCTGACGGGCTATTGATCGGCCAGTGAGTTCAGCAGCTCAGGCCGGTTGGACTCGAAGTGCAGGTGCGGGCCGGTGGTCCAGCTGCCGGTGTTGCCGCACGCGCCGATCTGGTCGCCTCGCTTGTAGGCGCCGCCCGGACGCGCCGCGCTGAGGTGACTGTAGCTGGTTACCAGACCATCCGCGCGTCGGAGTTCGAAGGTGATGCCGTGGGTGTGGCTGGTGCGGGCACCGCCCTGCCCGTCGTGGGCCGCCCGCACGGGAGTGCCGACGTTGCAGGCGATGTCGAGGGCGGGGTGGCCTGGGCGCACGCCCTGCGTGATCACGCCCGGCATGGGGCGCAACAGGCGCTGTTCGGAGGGCGGCGGGTTGGTGACCCGAACGCGGGGGAACTGCCAGCGGCGCAGCAAGCGGGCCCACAAGGGCAGGCGATCGCGGCCCGTCAGATCCTGGGAAACGGGTTCAGAAGGCCGGCCCGCCGGCGCAGCGACCAGCGACGCGACGCGGGCCACCGGCACGGTTCCCGCTCCACTCGCGGGGGCCGTGCGGGGCGAACGGAGCGAGGCCTGAGACGCGGACGCGCGGGGCGCAATGGGGTTCAAGCAGCATACCTCATGGACGCGGGGCCACCTGCAGGGGGCCGGGTGGGGCTGAGGCGTCTTCGTCGGCGGTGGTTTCAGGCCGGTTACGAGTTCTTCACGTCAGGTTAATTTAAGTTTAACCTCAGCGAACCCGCCGGCCGGCGCACGAGGCCTCGACGCAGGGGCTGTTCGGCGGAGGGCACCAGCGAGAACGAAGGAATGAATGGGCAACTCAGGTTCAACAGCAACTTTTATTCGAGCAGCAAGCTGTCAACGCCCATCGGTCCAGGCGACGACTTGAAGGAGGCGCCCACCGGGCCCGGGAGGCGCCTTTCCAGAACGCAAGAGCCTCAGGCCGGCTCGGTGTCTTTCTCGCCCTCATCCGGCTTGCCGACGATCGCGCCATCGTCGTCATCGGCGTTCCGACCGGCGATTTCCGACGGTGCCCCCTCATCGCCCGGCTGGTCGTCTTCCACGTCCGGCACGCCGTCTTCATCCGCGTCCGCCGCGGCCTCGCCCTCATCGGGCGCGCTGGCCAGCGTGCCGTCGCCATCCGGGTCGGTGTCATAGGCATCCCCGACGCCGTCCCCATCCGCATCCGGGCCCTTGGCCTCGAGGGCGTCCGGCATGCCGTCCTCGTCGCGGTCCCGGTCCTGCGCGTCCGGGATGCCGTCATTGTCGTTGTCGGTGTCCTGGGCATCCGGGGTGCCGTCGCCGTCATCGTCGGCATCCTGAGCATCCGGAATGTAGTCGCCATCGCGGTCGTCACGGTACTTGCGCGCCCAAGCCTTCCAATCGACGTTGGCGGCAATCTCCCGCACGTTGGAATCCTCGGGGGCGGGGTCAACGGCATCGGCGATGCCGTCGCTGTCGGTGTCGGCGGCTTCCTGGGCATCACGCACGCCGTCGTTGTCGTCGTCGCCGTCGCGATCATCCGGCACCCCGTCATTGTCCTGGTCGGCGTCCACGGCGTCGGCGACGCCGTCGCCGTCGTCATCGCTGTCCGCCTCGTCCGGCAGGCCGTCCTCATCGAGGTCGAAGTCGAAATCCTCGAGGTCCGTCGCGTCCTCGACGCCGTCCCCATCGTCATCGGTGTCCTTCGCGTCGGGGATGCCGTCGCCGTCGTCATCCTGATCGAGCCGGTCGGGAAGGCCGTCGTTGTCGTCGTCATCATCCCGCACGTCGCCCGTGCCGTCGCCATCATTGTCGTGGTTCTCAGCGGCGTCGTAGATGTACTGGCCCTGCTCCCGGTCATCCCCCACGCCGTCGCCATCGTCGTCCCTGTCGGCGAAGTTGTTGAGGCCGTCGCCATCCGAGTCGATCTGCTCCAGGGGGTTCTGCTGCGAGGTGTCGCCCTGAATTTCACCCAGGTCGTAGACCTCGCCCGGCGCGAGCTCCATATAGGAGCTTTCGGTGGCCCCGTTGGCGGTCGCCTCCGCCTGCTTCAGGGTGATGCCGACGTGGGCGCCGCCCATCGTCGGCCAGCGCAAAAACCTCGGGACGTCCGCGACGCCCTGGAGTCCGTCCCGCTTCCTGGCCCCGGCCTTCAGCCCCATGGCGAGGCGGAAGATGCCGTGCCGCGGGTTCATGCCGGGCCGGTACATCGGGTCGACCAGACCCTGGGCATCCGGACCGGGCAGGTAGAACGGATGGCGGCTGAGGTTCATCCCGGCGAGCTGGAACGCGGCGCCATCCGTTTTCACGGGGGGTGGGGCGAACGGGATCCTCGCCACGAAGCGCCCGGAAGGTAACCAATCGAAGAAATTGCGGCGCCCCTTGCGGTCGCTCAGGAAGGCCAAGGGCCGGGCCATCCCGGCCAACTTGTAGTTCATGCCGCCGGCCGCGAGCAGCCCGGTCACGACAATGACCCCGGGCTGGGCTGCGAGGCCCTGAGGAACAGGGCGAACCACCGCAGGCGCCGCCTGGGCGCCGGACGCGCCCGCGTTGGCGGGAGCCTGAGGGGCGATCGGAGCGCCGCCCGCGCAGCCGGAAACGGCAGCGGCCAGCGCCAGGGCCGTGGCCAGGCAGAGGGGGCGGAACAGGGTGGGCCGGGACATGGACATTCCTTTCTCGTGGCGTGGCCGACGCGCGACCACCTGGCTCCCATACCCTGGGTGGGGGGCGAAAATGACAAGGGCCTGCTGAAGTCAGGTATTTCCTGCCCGAGGCCAGCGCCTCAAACGCCGGCCCCTCAACCCCGCGCGCTCGCGCCCCGGGCCTCGCCGTGGTACGCTGAACCTCAGGGGCCTCCCAGCGCACGTCGTCGGCAGGCCCCGGAAGCTGCCCCCTGCGTCGGCCCTACCGCCCACGCCAGCCGCGACGGCAGTTCCACTTCCGGCACCCGCCCCGGGTGCCCCCGGGAGGCCTGCGGCCGCCTCCCCAACCCAGCCAGAGGCACCCTTGTCAGGTTTCAATCAATTCGAACTGCGGGCCACCACCACGGTGGCCCTGGATGCGATGGGCATCCATACCCCCACCCCGATCCAGCAGCAAGCCATCCCGCCGCTGCTGCAGGAACGCGACGTGATCGGCCAGGCCCGTACCGGCTCCGGCAAGACGCTCGCCTTCGCGATTCCGCTGGTGGAATTCATCACCCCCCGTGAACCGCACGTGCAGGCCCTGGTGCTCTGTCCGACGCGGGAACTGGCGGTGCAGGTCGGCAGCGTGATCGACGCGATCGGCAAGCCGGCCGGCATCAAGACCGTGCTGGCCTTCGGCGGGCGGGCGATCGGCCCCCAGGCCGAGGCGTTGCGGCGCGGCGCCCAGGTGGTGGTCGGCGCGCCCGGCCGCGTGCTGGACCTGATGCAGCGAGGCGACCTGGACCTGCGCCACGTTCACTACTTCGTGCTCGACGAGGCCGATGAGATGCTCGACCGCGGCTTTGCTCCGGCCGTCGAGCGGATCATGGGCAAGCTGCCCCGCAAGCGTCAGACGGCCCTGTTCTCCGCCACCGTGCCGCCCTGGGTGCTGCAGACCTGTGAGCAGCACCTGCGCGCGCCCGTGCGGGTGCAACTCGACACCGAGCCGCGCGAGCAACCCGACATCGAACACCGCGTCTTCCAGGTGGACGCGACGCCCAAGCTGGAAGTGCTGCAGCAGCTGCTCGACGGGCGGGGACCCGGTTCGATCATCGTGTTCGGGCGCACCAAGCACGGCGTCAAGAAGCTGGCCAAACAGCTGGAAGCCAAGGGTTACCCGGTGGCCGCCTTGCAGGGCAACCTCAGCCAGAACGCACGCGACCGCGTCATGGCCGAATTCCGCGACGGGGGCGTGCCGATCCTGCTGGCCACCAACGTGGCGGCACGCGGGCTGGACGTGGACCATGTCGACCTGGTGATCAACTACGAACTGCCCGAAACGGCCGAGCTGCTGACCCACCGGGTGGGGCGCACCGGCCGCGCCGGTCGCAAGGGCGTGGCCGTGACCCTGCTCGGCCCGGAGGATGGCGACAAGTGGCGCCAGTTGCAGAAGGGCATGAAGCAGCGGCTGACCACGACCCCCTGGGCAGCCGAGTCTGGCACGACACCCCCGGCAGGCGGCGATCGCCCGCAACCCCCTTCCGCCCGAGCCGGCCAGGCCCCCCGCGACCCCGCGGACCCGCAGCGCCAGGCTCAAGCTCCACGTCCGCAAGCCAACGCCCCGCGCCACGCCCAAGGCCCACGCCCGCAAGCTGACGCCCCGCGCCAGGCCCAAGGTCCACGTCCGCAAGCCAACGCCCCGCGTCACGCCCAAGGTCCACGCCCGCAAGGCGACGCCCCGCGCCACGCCCAGGGTCCACGCCCGCAGCCCTCCGCGGCGCCACAAGGCGGATCGAGCCGGACAGCGGGACAGCCTGGCGGCGAGGGCCGCCTCGGGACCTCCAGCGGTGGCGCCCGTCGTCAGACCGGCGGACCCCGCCGGCCCTGAGCCAAAACGGCGGCTTGCCACCCCGACGGGGGTGCGTTACGATGGCGCCGCCCGGGCCTACCGGGCGGCCTCGCGCCTCGCTGATGCTCGGTGGCAAGCCTATCCTTGCCTGGAAGGAGCCTTCATGACCGCCCGTTGCCTGCTGCTGGCGATCGCCTGCGGCCTGCTCGCGCCAGCCCCTGTCCTGGCCACGCCCGACGTGGTGGCCCAGCTGCCCTTCCTCGGCCCGGATGAGGAGACCATCGCGGACTTCGAGAAGGCCAAGGCGATGCTGGCGGCCTACGAAAAGGGGGTGGCGGAGCCCCTCAGCGCGCGGAAATGCCGACAACTGGCCAATGAGCTCAACAGTCATCTGAGCGAGATGCAACCGAGCGGCCGACACTGCCGCGAGCACCCGGATTGGAACACGATTGCCCCGCGGGCGGAAGCCGCCATGGCCTGGGTAAACTCCGCGAACCAGACGCTGATCGACCACCACCCTGCGCTCGGCTTGAAAACGCCCGCCGACATCAAGCTGTACGAGGCGATCGACCAGCGCGCCGCCCTGAACCGCGCCGACACCCCCGAGCAGATGGTCGCGGCCATCGCGCGCCTGTCGGCCCTGAGCGACAAGCCTGCCGCCAAGGCGATGGTGGAGCAATACCGACGCAACGAGGCGGTCGGCAAGGTGAACGAGGCCCTGCCGGAATTCCTCGCACTCGTGCAGGAGGACCACGTGCGTCTGGCGAGGAACGACGAGCCGTCCGCCCGCGCAGACGGCGAGGCCCTGTCGCGTCGCGTGCGTTGCCTGCTGGCCCTCGGGGTCAAGCGCAGCACCCTGGTGACCCTCTCGGAGGATCCGCTCACACCCGAGTCGGCAACGCTGGACGCAATCCTGACCACCGCCAACCTGCGGGCCGCCGGTCGGCCCGCGACGGACGCCGTCAGCAAGGCTGCGCGCGCGGTGGAACTGAAGGTCGAAGGCGTGGCGGCCGTGAGCCGCGCCTTCCAGTACGAGCACACCCGGGGCAAGCCCAAGGCCATGGCGGTGTTCGCCGAGCACGGTCTGCCCTCCTTTGCCCGCAGCGGCCCGAACGGGACGGAGCAATGGGTCTACCGTTACAGGCGCGAAGGCATTGACCGGGCCAAGACGCTGACGCTCTCCAGCAAGGATGGCAGCCTGTTGCGCATCGAGAACCGTTTCGAATGAATCGGGTGCCTCCCCGGAGCCGACGCCTGCCGGCCTGAAGCCCCATTCAGGCTGTGGTAATCGGTGACCGGAGGAATGGACCAACCGGAGGAACCCCGTCTAGATGCGCGCTGTCTGCTATTCCCGCTATGGAGGCCCCGAGGGCCTGACCCTGGTCGAGCGCCCGCTGCCCACCCCGGGCAAAGGGGAGGTGCTGCTGCGCGTGCACGCCGCCGCCGTCAACCCGGTCGACTGGAAACTGGCCAGCGGCGCCTTTCGCTTGCTGTTGCCGCAGCGCTTTCCCGTGGTGCCGGGCATGGACGTGGCCGGCACGGTGGAGGCGGTGGGCAAGGGGGTGACCACCCTGCGTCCGGGCGATCGCGTCCACGGACGCCTGGACGGCTCCGGCGCCTGCGCGGAATTCGCCCTGGCCAAGGTCGACATTCTGGCCCCGATGCCGGCCGGCATGACGATGGCCGAGGCCGCGGCCCTGCCGCTGGCCGGCATGACCGCGCTGCAGGCCCTGAGAGACGCCTGCCGCTTGCCGATGGCCAATGCCAGCGCGCGCGTGCTGGTGGTGGGAGCCTCCGGTGGGGTGGGTCACCTTGGCGTCCAACTGGCCAAGGCCACCGGAGCCTGGGTCGTGGGGGTCTGCAGCGGGCGCAACGTGCCCTTCGTCCAGGGTCTCGGCGCTGACCTGGTGCTCGATTACACCCAGCAGGACCCGTATGCGGGTCAGGCCCCCTTCGACGTCGTGCTGGACTGCGTGAGCGACAATCCGGGCGAGTTCATGCCGCTGCTGACGCGCCACGGTCACTACGCGGCCGTGCTGCCCGGCCCGCGCGTGATCGCACGCTCGCTCTTGAACGTGCTGGGCGGACGTCGCGCCCACGCCATCATGCTGCGGCGCAGCGGCCTCGACCTGCGCAAGCTGGATGACTGGTGGAGCCAGGGCAAGCTGCGCGTGGCGATCGACGGGACCTTCCCGCTCTCTGATTTGCCCCAGGCCTGGGCGCGCTCGATCAGCGGGCGCACCGTCGGCAAGATCGTGGTGACGGTGCAGGCCGAGTAGCCGCCGCGCCCAGGGCCAACCGGGGTGAGCATTCAAGCCAGCATGAACAGACCCGCGGGAGTCCCCAAGGCGTTCCTGGCGTCACGTGACGCCGCGAGGCCTCAGCGCAGCGTCAGCGCCGGCTCACTTGTCCCGCAACCAGGGTCACTTGATCGCCCTTCACGCGGCAAACGATGCCGCCGTCCGCCAGGTAGACGCTGCCATCTGGCCCCGAAATCCAGCGCGGCCAGCTGCCCATCCGGATGCCAGCGGGCAAGCTGCCATGGGGCTCCATCACAGCACCATCCAGGCCGACCCGCTCAATTCTGCCGCTGCTCACGCGCCAGGTGCTGGAACTGCCTGGAGGTGCGCCTTGCGGGGTCAGGGATTCCTCGCCGCGGGTGGGGCCGAGCAGAGCTCCCGTGCTGGAGACCTCCCAGGACCAGGCCCGCAGCTTGACGGCGGGCGGAGGCTGCCCTGCCTGAGCCAGTTGCCACCGCAGGGTGGGAAACCCGATGGATTTTTGACGCGCGGGCGCAGACGTCCAGACCGTCAGGCGCGCGCCAGGCCCCAACGCCAGGGCTTGCGGGTCTCCCCCTTCGAGCGCGTCGGGGGCCCAGCTCACCAGGGTCTTGCAGCGGCCTTGGGCATCACGCCCCAAGATGGCCAGACGATTGGTTTCCGAAGCCTTGACCACGGCCAGCACCCGACCAGCGGCATCCAGCACCACCGGACCGACCGGCGTGACGGCGACCTCGTCGGCCGGACTTCCATCCGGCGGCAGGACCAGGGCCCGCTGCCCGGTTCCCAGTGCCGTCGCCAGTTGACCGGCGGGAGTCACTCGCATCACCAGCGGCGGGCTCAGGGTGGTCAGCGCAAGCGTGCCATCGGAGGCGATCGCCAACCCGCCAAATGGCCACAGCGGGAAGGCCGTGGCCGACTGGCCGAACCCCAGGGCCTGCCGTTCGGCATCCAGCACGGCCCGGCGAATGGCGTCGAGGGCCTCACGCAGGGCCTGGTCCTCCGCCAGCCACACGTCAATGGCGCCCAGCAGGGTCGCACGGGTCAGGGTTGCCACGCGCGGTTTGGTCGCCCAGACCCGGGTGATCGCCGCATTCGCCGGGTCGAGCAGGGGGGCGGTCAGGGCTTGCAAGGCCACGTCCGGACGCGCCTGATTGCCGACCAAGCGCGCCAGCAGATAAGTGCCCAGTGCGCCGGTGGCTTCCGCGAAGCGCAGGTTGTTCTGCCCTGGTCGTACGACCCAGAAGAGCTGCTCGTCGGGGGCCTTGACGATCGCAGGGTCCACAAAGTTGGCCGCGAGCCAGGTGGGCTTGACCACCTGCAAGCCTTGCCACCGGAAGGTGCCGGCTGTCTCCACCGCGGTGCTCAGTTCGGGCTTGGGGGTGGGGTCAAGCTCCCCCCACGTCAGTTGCTCACCATCTGGAGCCCGCCACGACAGTAGAGCCCGGGAAGGCGGATAGACCGTGCTGAATAGCTGGCCCGAGAGACTGGCGGACGCGACGGTCGAAAGAAAAGCGGGGGCAGATCCTCCTGGTCCCCGCGCGTTGGGAAAGGCGTTGGTGCCTGGTTCTTGCCAGCCGTTCAAGGCGGCGCCGTTGTTGCTGATCAGGCTGCCGCCAAGGTCTGAGACGATGCCTGTATTGAGCCGCCAGAGAGCATCCTCGGCGGGCCACTGGACCCCGGTTCCGCGATCCGAGATGAGCGGCCCCCTGTGGTTGCCTGGGTCGGTCTGAGGGGAGGGCGCCACGTCGCTGGGTGCCAGGCCGGCCTGCGGAACGGTCGGCACGGGGGCACTGCCAATCGGCGCGGCCGCGCGCGGCTCCAACAGCGCCCCCGTCCCATCCGAACGCCCGTCCTGGGTGGCAGAGGTGGGGGGCGCATCGCCATTCCCGCGCGACGCCGGCGCTTCGGGTCGGCGTCGCGCACTGCCCATCGTCTCCAGTTCGCGCAGCGATTCGGGAGGCAAGGCACAAGCGGCCAGCCAAAGCGCCGCCAGCGGGACACTCAGGCTGGTTCTGGACGCTGGCATCTCACAAGTCTCCGTTCACGGCAGCCGGCGGAGCACGCGGGCGAGCGAGGCGGAATGGGATCAACGGCGGCCCCGCAGGGGCTGACGAGGACACGCCGCGGCTCATTGTAACGCAGTCTGCGGCCAGCCGAACATCACTGCACGGCGCGCGTACCCTGCCAAACAGGCCCGTGACACGGTCAGGCCGGCCGGCACTTGCCAGCGAAGAATGAGACCACGCCGAACCGGGTAAGAAATAGGGGTTCAGGATTGAAAGTTCACGGAACACGCTGAGAGGGAGAGAGACGTTGAGACAAGCAGGTTGGAGTCGTTCTTTATTGCTGGTGCTGGCTTGCACGCTGGTCGGATGTCAGACAACCACGCCACCAGCCGGCAGCACGCTGCCAGCGAGCGCGACCTCGCGCCCGGCGGCCG
>JAYKJB010000083.1 GCA_035285325.1 Candidatus Sericytochromatia bacterium | reverse complement strand
TCCCGGGCATTGGAGCGCTCCAGGCTGACCGGCACCAGGATCAGCGGTGCCTTGCGCACCTCTTGCGCGCTGTCAGCCTCGTACCAGTGGAGGAAGCCCATCGCCAGGTAGAGGACGTTGACGCCTTTCTCCTCGATGTGGGTCTGGGCTTCCGTGCGCAACTTCAGCAGCTGCAGTTGGAGCGGCTCGGGACCCAGCGCACTGAACAGGCGCACCTGCTTGTCGCGCCGAGGGCTGGCGTCAACCGTCTCCTGGGGCAGGGCCGAGGCGTCTCCGAGGGCTTCCAGCAGACTGAGGTCTGCCCCATCCAGCTCCCCCTCCCCGTTACCGGTGGTCGCTTTGGTCCGCCCGAGGGCCGTGAACCCCAGGGCGTTTTGCTGGACGTACAACGCTTCGAAGACCACAGCAGGATCAAAGTCTGCCAGTGCCAGGCTCTTCTTCGGCGCGCGAAAGTTAATGAGGGTGTTTCGCAGGCCAATGTCGAGCAGCTCCCGCCGGCTGGCGAGAAGCTTAGCGGCGATGTCAGGAGCTTGCGTGGTCATGCACGTTTAACCAGCCAATAGGGGGTGAGCGGGGCCGAGATGAGGCCCCAGGCGTAGATTATTACCTGAAGCGCAACGAAGCGCCACTAGGCAGCACGGCCCGCCCACCCAATTGGGGCCACAGCCGCATCATTCATCCCCGGTCCGACTTGTGCAGCGCCAGCTTCCCTGAAAGCATCAGAGATGCAATCTCCGCCACCAGGTCCGGACAGTGAGAGATGGCCGACTCTGGGGCAAGCCAGGAAAACAGCAGGGTCCACTTCGGGACAATCTGGGGAAGCTCCTCCAGGTCTCGGTTGATGATCACCAAACCCTCGTTGTCCCGCCAGTCTCGATGGCCTTTGCGGCCGGTTGGCCCTTGGTAACGCGGGCTCAAAATATGGGCGCGCGCCGCCGACGCAAACAGGCCACACAGAACCTGGATCTCGAGTTCCGTGAAACCCACGCAGGGCTCGCGCCGGAGTCGCTCGACACACTCCACCCGCAAGGCGGGGAAGTTTGGCAAAAGCAGGGTCGCGTCATCGGGTTGGGACGCGTGGAAGAACGTCATGGGGGACCACCTTTCAGTTGGGGCAAGGGAATCATCGCGCGCCCCCCATAACAATTTTTGCGATTAGGTCATCACCGGCCAGTTTTTCGCGACTTGGTGATTCGATGGTGCGAAAGCCGAGTCACGAAGGAGGTCATTTCAAAAATGGCTCCCCCACCAAGACCTCGAACCGAGGTAATGACCATACTTGGCAACTTTCAGAGCGAATCCCCCCTTGGAACAAAATCGCCCTATTAGGCTGCCTGCTTCTCGCCGCCAAAATGCCGTTCCTGACCGTCAAACTCTCGTTCCCCTTGTTGATACTGGGCTGCGTCTGCGGCGGCTTCACCTCGCTGAAGAGAGATTAGGCGGTTTTCAGGAGGAAGGTTTCTGGACCCTTACGAACGCCGGCCTGGACCCAAAGCCCCTGGCAAAGAAAAAATACCCTCGCCCTCTAATATCATTTTTCGACATGAATTCCGCGCAACGATAAGCTTCACCAGCAAGCCTGTGGAGCCAGGCCGGAATCAGCCAGGCCAAGTTTCCCAGCTCCACACGCTGGAGAACCCCTTGCACGACGGGTTGCTGAAACTGGAGGAGGGCGCTATGACCACGCTCTATCTCGCTCAGGAAGGCACGCGCATCCAACGCGTGGATCACCAACTCGTGGCCAGCCTCCACGGCACGGAGGCCGCCCGTGTTCCGCTGGAATGGCTGGACCTGGTGGTCTTGCAGGGGGCCTGCCACATGACCCAACCCGCCCTGGCGGCCTGCCTGGCCCACGGGATTCCGGTGGCCTACCTGTCCCGACGCGGCGACCTGCTGGGCCGACTGGAACCTCACGCGCCGCGGGTGGCGCGGGTCCAGCGGGCCCAACTGCGGTACGCGGAATCGACCACGGCCTGCCTGGCTCTGGCCCAACAGGTGGTCCACGCCAAGCTGCGCAATGCGCACACCGTGCTGCGGCGCGCTGACGACGAGCCGAACGGAAGCGCGCTGCAGCAGCTCGAAAACGCCGCCGAGGGCTGCCGACGGGCCGAAGACACAGACCAACTGCGCGGCTGGGAGGGCGCCGGCGCCGCGGCCTATTTCCAGGCCCTGGCCGACGAACTGGAGCCAGACTGGGGCTTTGTGGGTCGGCGCTATCGGCCGGCCCCCGACCCCATCAACGCCGCCTTGAACTTCGTCTACAGCTTGCTGCGCACCCGCCTCTGCGGGGCGATCGCCGCCGCTGGCCTGAACCCATACCTGGGTTTCTACCACGCCGATCGCGAAGGGCATACGGCCCTGGCCAGCGACCTGATGGAAGAGTGGCGCCACGCGGTGGCAGACCGGTTGGTGCTGCAGGCGGTGGAAAGCGGACAGTTGCGCCGCGAAGATGCGGACCTCGGGTCAGAAGGCGACCACCAACTCGGGGATGCCAACCGCCGCACCCTGATCACGCTCTGGGAAAGGCGCCTGGAGGACCGCATCACCCTGCCCTGCCTGGGCAGCCCGCTGCCCCTGCGGGCCGCCTTTTTGCAGCAGGTACTGCACCTCAGTCGGCATTTTCAAGACCCGCAGGCGCAGCCCTACCAACCCTGGCGGGTGCGGTGAGATGAGTGGGCGGGAAGCGCGCTCACCCGAGCGCCGGTGGTTCGCGGTGGCCTTCGACGTGGCGGACGATCGCCGCCGTCGGCGCCTGGTCAAACGCCTGAGCGCCTGGGGTCGGCGGGCCCAGTTCAGCGTTTTCGAGTGCCAGGTGGCCTTGCCGGACCTGGCACGCTTCGAGGCAGAATTGCGCGAGGAATTGGAGGCCGACGAAGACCGGCTGGCCTTTTATGAACTCTGTGCCAGTTGCCGACGCCGGGTGCGCCGGCACGGCCAACCATATGGCTTCGTGGCGCCGATGGACGGCGCGGATGGCAGTTGCATCGTGGTGTGAGTCCCGACGGAAGAAGGAGCGAAACCATGTCCGAGCGAGCTGAAACATCCCACCTGGCAGCCTGGGTATGTGCGGCGGCCACCGTGGCCTCCCTCTGGGTTGGCCCTGGCGGCCTTCACGACATGCGCCCGGCCGCCGGCGCCACCATGCCTCCCACGACGGCCAAGGTCCCCCCCTCCGATCGCCTGTGGTTCAACCGCCGCAGCGGCTACTACCACACCCCGCAGTGCATCTACTACACCCAGACCAAGGATGGGCTGTTCCTGAGCGTGGAAGAGGCAACCCGCATTGGCTCCCCCTGCGGCCACTGCTTCAAAAGCGTCAGACGGCCTACCAACGAGGACCGTGGACGCAAGGCTGCGGCCGCCGTGAAAGCCTGGCTGATGCCCTGACGCTCTCGCCGGATGGGAAAGCAGGGGAGGACGCCCCCCCCGTTTGCTGGCGGGGATCTGTGCCCTCGCCGCCCCCGGATAAGGCTCAAGCCTCGCGCACCTCAAGCCCGACCACGTTGCGTGCCTCGAAAGCGCTCGCATCCTCCCCACCGTACCCGTTGATCAAGCTGGCGTTCAGGCTGATTTCCACCTCGCGGTTCGGATATCCTAGCGTGTAGGTCCACTGCCCGGGGTTCACTTCTTCGACCCGGTGGATGGTCAGATAACCGGCCTGCCACAATAGCGCCTCGGAGGCGATGTCTCCCACCTCTCCCAGGCGCCGTCCCCTCAATTCCGTTGCCGCGATCGACAAGCCCCAGGCGCGCAAGCCGCCTCACGGGTTAAGATCCGGCTCAAATGTTAGAATTGAATCAAACAACAGGAAAAAAACGCCCGATTTTCCTTAACAACCGGGCGCGCGGCATGCCCACTTGATTTCCGCCCGCTCGTATGGTTTACTGACAACAGTTTCCGGTCAGTTTTCTCCTCCCGGCGCAAAACGCGTTTTAGGCCCAGGCCACACGCGGGTTTCAAGAGGGGGAGGCCCAGCCGGGGCTGATCCCCGTAGGGGACTGAAACCACGGACTCAGCGGCGAGGGAAGCCGCCATGCGGTCGATGAGGCCCAGCCGGGGCTGGCCCAGCCGGGGCTGATCCCCGTAGGGGACTGAAACGCCTCAACCGAGGCCTCCGAACACGAAACCTGCACGGCCCAGCCGGGG
>JAYKJB010000082.1 GCA_035285325.1 Candidatus Sericytochromatia bacterium | reverse complement strand
GCCACATGCCCCAGGCCAGGGGGGAGACGCGCAGGGAGGTGCGACCAAGCGGCAGGAGGGCGGGCGTGAGTTGCGTGGGGCTCATGGCTTCTCGACTGAAAGTGGCCCGGTCAGGGCCTGCAGGGAGGCTGGCCCTCACCTTAGCACGCCGGCAAGAGCGCGATCCACCGAGGCGTTCCCTGGTCGGAAGCCGTGCGAACGTAATTTTCTCCTTATTTAACTTTTGCTTAATCTCTATTCCGGCACAAGCGGGCCTGGCCAAGGGGCCGGTTCATTGCAGCGGTGCCTGGGTGAGCCGCCACATCAGCGGGCCGTGCGCTGCCTCGCCTCCCACGGGGTGGCGCAGGTGGTTATGATGAAGGTGTCATGGAGGCGAAGGAGACCCCGTGCGAGGCGTGAACAAGCGCGACCTGCCCGAGAAGCTGTGCCCGGTGTGCGGTCGCCTCTTCACGTGGCGCAAGAAGTGGGAGCGGGTCTGGGACGAGGTTCGCTATTGCTCCGATCGCTGTCGGCGCCGTCGACGTGAGGCGCCCCAAGAGGGCCTCTGACCCTTGCCCTCAATCGTTCAGGGACTGGAAGGCCTGAGCGAGGGGCCTTGAGGTGTCGACGGCAATCACCTTGAAGATCCAGTAGCGCGAACCGCCGTCGGCGGGATCTTCAGCCGCCAGCACCACCTCGTGCGCGCCGCCCTTCGGCACCAGCGCCGTGAATCGGAAGGGTTCCCCAGGCTTGACGGCGAGGGGCTTGAGGGAGACCTCCTCCTCGTCGATGCGCACCCGGATCGCGCGATACGGCGACCAGGCATTGACCTCCCCCACTGCGCTTAGCAAGTAGCCATCCTTTTGCTGACTGAGCGTCAGCGATCGGTAGTCGAAGGGTTGCTTACCGAACAGCTGGGTGGCCATCAGGCGACCTCGGGCACGCCAAACCCCGATGCCCATTTCGTGGTTGTCATCGAGGATGTTGCGCCGGTGTCCGGGGCTCTTCATCCAGCCGTCCACCAGGCCGCGGGCCTCGTCCTCGATGTCCACCTTGGCGGTGAAATCGAAGATGTTCTCGGCGGCCCCGCCGAAGTAGCCGGCCCGGCGCGCCCGCATGCTGGGCGTTCTGTGCGCTTCCACCGGCGATTCGTGGGCGAAGTAACGTTTGTCGAGCATTTCCTTGCTGTGCAACCGACCCGCCAGATTCAGCCGGACATTGGCGCGCAAGGGGCCCTTGCCTTCGGCGGCGCGCGCCGCGTTGGTGTACTTCAAGACGAGGGCCTCGAGGTCCGGTTCACCCGCTTCGTCCGGGCCTGCCTGACTCCACGGGCGAAAGGGCACCGCCGTCGGGTCTTCGCTCCATTCGCTGGCCCTCGGGCGTGGCGTGCTGGCGGGGGCCGGCAACGAACCGCGCCTGTCCTCGGCTCCCTCCGTCTCGTCATCGTCCGGCGCCATCTCCGTCTCGTCGTCGTCCGATTCGCCTGCTTCGTTCATTTCATCGTCAGCAGCCGCCGATGGGCGGGGTTGCGTGGGACGTGGGGACGTGGAAGCCGCCGTCGGTTCTGGCGCGCGCCCAGCGGCCTGCTCGCGAGCGGCCGCCTGCGCCAAGGTGTTGGCTGCAGTGGCCAGGGCGCGTGCATCGATCGTGCAGCCCGTCAGGCTCAAGGCCAGCAGCAACAGGGACAGGCGGGAGGCGGGGGCGTGCGGCGAAAGGGGCAGCATGAACGACATCCTCAACAGCGCAACAGCGTCGCCTCGCGCCAATGTGGGGGCTACCCCGCCATTCTACCCGCTCGGGTGGGTGGCAGGCATTCCCCACGACCACGCACAGCGCCCTTGGCAGGTGGCGATCCTTTCTACCGCAGCCCCCAGGCTCCTACCGGGCCACCTTCAGCGCCCACACCAGGCTTCCAGGCGGTTCAAAAAAATTCGGTAGAAATTTTCCCGGGGCCCGATGTGGATCACCGTGGGAACGCGCTTGGCGATGCCGTAACCCAATCGATAATGGCCCACGCGGGCGCGGTGAAGCGTCTCGAAGGGATGGCTCGCGTCGGCAAAGGCGGCCGAGGTGAGACGCTGGTAATGATGAGGACGCCGGTAAACGGCCGCCAGCTTGGCCACCATCGCCCGCTGGATTGCCAGGGGCGCGCGCGTGTCCTGGATCAAGGCGCGCAGGCGCTCAGCCTCCGCGAGGCCGAGTTGAGCCGGAAACGGCCCGGTGCTGCTCCCCTCCAGGAAGGCATCCACCAGGGTCTCATCGTCTGGGCCCACCAGGTCGTCCAGTTCGGCCTCCAGGGCGTTGGCCTCCAAGGTCAGGTCCGCGACGGCCGCCCGCAGTTCGGCATTTTCCTCCTCCAGTTCGTCCACGCGACGCTTGAGCAGGGCGTTGCGCCCGCCCGTAGCCGGTGTGCCTGTTGGCAAGGCGGCCCCCTCGCGCTCAGCGGCTTCGGCGAGCAGGGCGTGCAGAACGCGGACCTCCTCCCGCAACCGCAACAATTCGTCCTCTTCGCGCAAATGAACGGGCGGCGTGACCTCGGCGATGCGCGGCAGCCAGCGCTCGGCGTGAAGCCGGGCCGCCTCTTTCACCTGGACAGGCCAGCCGGGCAAGCTCTCGACCAGCTGGGCAAACGCCTCGCGCAATTGATTCCAGGTGTACTGTTTGTTTTCCTTCTGGTGAGTGGCGATGGCGGCGCGCAGCGCCTCCCACCCCTCCCCCGCGGGCGACTGGGCCAGCGCTTCTCGCAGGTGCCAGGCGAGGCGGCGCTCCAGCGGCTGGGCCTTGTAGCGCTGGGCCCCGCCGCCGCGTCGAACCACATCTCCCACATCCGCCAGATGGCTGAGCAGGGCGTCGACCGTCTCACGCAGGGGCTCATGGGTCATGCGGCGCGCCACCTGACGGGCTGTCAGGCCGTCCGGCTCGTCCACCGCCTCCATCAGGGAGAACCAGCTCTCGACGTAGAAGACGTCAGGGTTCAGCGGTTCCAGGCGGGTCGGGGCCAGTGCGTGTTTGGGAGCTGCGGATGGCCCGGCCAGGGGCACCAGCCGGCTCAGCCCCGGTGGAGCGCTCGGCTCGGCGGGGGGCAGTTCAAAAGGGGCAAGGCGGGGACGGTCATCAGACATGGCATTCGTTCGCACTCTACCCGTTCGGCCCGCGCATGCCACGCGGCGAAAGGCCCTTGAATCACTTTGGGTGGAGCCCCGGTTCCAAGCAGCGCCTTCGGGCCTGCGGTCAGTCGTCCGTGCGATTCCGGCGGTCACCGGGGGACGCGCCAGGGCCATCGGGCAGCGTTAGGGTGAACTCTCCTGGTTTTTAATCAAAATATAACCCGATGGACAAGAAGTGGAACCGCGAGGAAACGCCGGCAGGCCATAACCTGATGGTCCACCGCCACGCTGTTTGAGGCCCCCGTGCAAGTTTCGCGCCTTCCCACGCCTGCCCTGCTGGCCACGCGGCCGTCCGCCGCGCCCTCAGGCCTCAGCCTGCCTTCCCCCCCGGCCCCTGAAATTCGCTGCCGGGATGGCCATTACCTGATCGACGACTGGTACCGCGCCCAGGCCCGCATCCGCGAAGCGGAAGAGGAAGCCATCAAGGCGCGACGGGTCGCTGGCACGCTGAGCTTTTTTGGCGCGGTGGCCGCCACCGCAGGCACCGTCACCATGTTGGCTGTCCCGGCCTTGCTCCCGCTGGGCCTGGTGGGCGCGCTGGTGGGCACGGGCCTGTTGCTGGCTTCCGGCGCCCTGCGCCTGGCGTCGGCCTCCAAGGTCAGTTCGGTGCGTCGGCGGGCTGCCGCCGCTTATCAGAAGGCCGAGCGGGCCTGTCGCGGCCGAAAGTGGTTCTGAACGTTCTCACGCCGTCCCCCGTGCTCTCTCAGGAGGTTGCCATGTCTCTGGAAACGCTGACGCTCTCTTCCGTTCAAAGCAAGCCGGCCGTGCGCGCCGCCAACCTGAGCTCGGACCAGGGGATGGCCCCGGAGACGACTCCTTTCTCCGCCGATGAACTGATCTTGAATCTTCCCAAGCCAGCCGCGGAATCCCCGGCGATGCAACTGGAGGAGGATGGTCGTGGACGTCGGGTCGGCTTTTTGATGAAGTTTCTTTCCTTCTGACGCCAGGCGGCCGGGCTCGCCGTGCGGTCTGGTCAAAACCAGCTCTTGGGGCCCTGAATGACCTTGTCCGCGATCAGTTTGCGCGACACGGCATCGGCCTGGGTTTCGTAAAGGGCCGTCTCGCTTCCCGAGGCGGTCCCTTGCACGCTTGAACTCCCCAACCAGGCCACCCCCTGGCGGTTCAGATCGACCAGCCGCACTTCGATCTTCATCCACGGCGTGTAGACGTGGTAGCCGCCGCTCTCGTTGCTGGTCACGCGGGTCTCACGCACGGTGGCGTTCTTCTGCTTCCGTGTTTCCGTGGTGGACGTGGTGGTATTCGACCGCGGCACGTAGCTCCTGGTCGCTCCGGAATCGGGGATACGCACCTCAAGTCGGGCTTCGATGCCACGCTCGCTCAGGCTCTTGGCGATCGCCTCGGGGGTTTGCGTGCGGGTCGGGGGAAACAGCGCATAGTGCTTCCAGACCTGGCCGCGAAACCCTTCGTCGACCAGCGAGCGGGCGTAGATGTCCTCGATCGTCGCGCGCTTCTCGAAATCCGTCACGTCCGGCGCCGACACGACCAGCCGCTCGTAGGTCCGACCGACGTAGTCGGGGTCGTGGACCGCTCGCAAGGTGGTGCTGGGGCAGCCTGCCAGCAGGCCCGCTACGGCCAGCAGGCACATCCCCTGTGGCCATCGTCCTGGTGACTTCTTGGGGCTGGGCCCCCGCCGTGCGGCCAGCCAGGCCGCCCCTGTCGCTGCCCCCTGATGGCACATCATCGCCTTCCGTCTCCTCTGTCAGCGGGTATTTTCGGCTCCCTCAGGCAATTACCCCACCACGGTGGCGACCGCTCACGCGGCGGGCGCTCATTCGGATTCGTCCGGGTCCTGCTGGCTCAGGTAGTCGGCGTGCACGTAGCCGCTGCGGCCGTCGGCGGTGGTCACTTCGACCCACGGTCCTTCGCTTTCCCGCACCGTGACCGCCTCTCCGTAGTCGAGCGTGTCGAGCACGGCCGCCTGGGTGCTCGGACGGCTGCGCACGTTCAGGTCGCGGGCGATCGCGTAGATGGTGCTGCCGGAAGTCAGCGCCGCCGCTCCGGCGGCGCCCAGGGCCACCAGGCCCGCCGCGCCCGCTCCTATCGCCGCCCAGCGGGCGGCCCTGCGCCAGCCGCTTCGGCGCTGGCCGTGGGGCCGCGCGTGGCGGTGTGCCCGCTTGAACGTGCTGCGCCGATGGTGGCTGTGGTGGCTTCCCCCGTGGGCATTGTAGCCGCCGCCGCCGCCGCGGCGACGGGCCTCAACGTCTTCTGGCATCAGGCAGGTCAAGAGCAACGCTGCGCCGAGGGTGGCGCTCAGCCACTGCTTCATCCAGGCGGGACCAGGGGGCATCGGGGCTTCCTCCGTGAGTCAAGGGTGCCAATCTTGTACCCGCTGTTGTCGAAAATAAAAATCCCCTCAGGCCCTCATCCGCACGCTTCCGCGCCGCTGCCGCAGGCCTTCGCGATCGGGAAGGCCTGTTTTTGCCAGGACCATCGGGTGGACCTGCGTCGCTGGCTCTGGCGGCGTGGCGGTCCGCACGGGGCTTGTAAAACCCTTAACTTTAAGGCATCTTAATATAGTCTTAAATTTTGCGCCGCGTGCCCGCCATCTGGAGTTGGTCATGACCCTGTTGCGACTGTCGTTCAGTTCCATCCTCGCCCTAGCTGGTCTGCTGGCCTGTTCGTCGCCCGTGCTCCGAGCGCCCCAGGCCGAGTCACAGTCGAGCTGGTCCGCCCAGGCGGCACGTTTCGATGGGGCGGGTCGGGCCGTGCGACGGGTGGCGGTGCGCTTGCGAGAGCAGGCCGGGGTAGGCATCCTGGGGCGGCATCTGGCCAGCGGGGTTCGCGAGGTGGCCCGGATTGCCCCCCTGGGGGTCTGGATTCTCGAGACGCCGCCGCATCAGACGGCCGCGAACCTGGTACAGGTGCTCGGCCGGGAGCAGGAGGTGGTCTGGGCTCATCCGACCGTGGCGATTCGCGCGGAGGGACTGGCGGGCGCCCCCCAGACTCATGGCGGCGCGCCTGCGTGGCCGAATGACCCGCTCGTCTCCAAGCAGACCCACTTGCCGCAAATTCAGGCCTTCGATGCCTGGCCCATCACCCGGGGGGAGGCGCGCACGCCTTTGGCGATTCTCGACACCGGCATCGATACGACCCATCCTGAATTCACCGGTCGGATCCATCCGGCCAGTCGTAATGTCCTCGACTCGAATGCCCCCCCTGAGGACGATTACGGCCACGGCAACCACGTGGCCGGCATCGCCGCGGCGGCGGCCGACAACGGGCAAGGCGTGGCCGGCGTGGCACCGCAGGCCCCCTTGCTGGTGGTCAAGATCATGGATGCGCAGGGCCGGGGTGACGACGCGACCTTCGCGGCCGGGCTGGTTCACGCGGTGGATGCGGGTGCGCGCGTGGTGTCGATGAGCTTCGGGGCCGGGGAAAGCTCGCCGCTCTTCGAGGCGGCACTGAAGTACGCGCTCGAACGGGATGTCCTGCTGGTGGCCTCGGCCGGGAACGAGAATCGCGAGAACGATCCCTTGAAGCGTCCTCATCTGCCCAGCACCTTCGCGGGGGTCGTCGAGGTGGCCGCCGTGACGCCGGATGACCGCAAGGCCCGCTTCTCGAACTACGGCAAAACCACCGCGCTGTGTGCGCCGGGGGTCGATATTTTCGCCACCTACCGGCTCAAGTTCGGCGGGTACGGCAAGTTCAGCGGCACCTCGATGGCCACCCCGATGGTGGCCGCCCTGGCCACCATGGTGCGCGGTCTGCATCCGGACTGGTCGGCTGCGCGGGTGCGCGAGCAACTCGAGCGCACGGCGGACGACCTGGGACGTCCCGGACGGGATGACCTGTTCGGGGCCGGACGCATCAACTGCGCGCGGGCGGTCGGAGCCTTGCCCTGATCGCAACGGGGCCGAATCCATCCGAATCGCGCGGTGAGCCGTTCGGCTGCGGGCGCTTTCCACGTTCCGAAAGCCGCTTGCCCGGGTACCATGCTGGTTGGACGCTACCCTTCTGGAGTCGGTTCGATGCCTTCTGTTACGATCTCGCGCGCCTGGCCGCTTGCTCTGCTGTCTGCTCTGCAACTGGCTGCCTGTGCAGCGCCCACCCGGCCGGCGCTTCGAACGGCCACAGGGGCGGCGGCGCCGGTCGCGACGCCCAGCAGCCCGGCAACGATCGCGCCGGCGGACCCCGCGCCTGTCCCGACGCCCACGGCTGCGGCTTCGCTCGTCTCCCCCAAACCAGCCACCAAGCTGACCACCTCGACCCGCGAACTGAATCTGACGGTGTATGGCCTTGCCGGCATGGCGCCTGGCGCGGCCAAGATCATGAACAGCAACGCCAACGGCCTGATCGCAGCAGGGGGCATGAACCTGATTGCGGCCGGCGGCATGAACCTGATCGCGGCCGGCGGCATGAACCTGGTATCGGGGCCCCGCGAGCTGGGCGGGATGGTCCTGAGGGTGCCTGTCTACACCCTCAAAATCGATACGGGGCCCAACAGCATGTTTGCGGATTTCCGCCCTGTGGTCGACGCGGTGGTGACCTTCAATTCGCTGCGCGCGGACGGCACCCGCCTGACCAAGGAGGCGGTCAAGTCAGATGCGAACGGCCAGCTGAAGGTGAACATCACGGCGTTGGATGAGGCTCTTGAGGCTCAGGCCAGCTTCAGTGTGAATGGCAAGACCTACCGGGTGATGTGTCCCGTGCCGGTGTCGGCCAAAGTCACCATGCCGATCTGCCCGATCTACGCGATGGTCACGAGCCGGATGCGCTCCATCATCAAAGAAACCGGGCGCGACGTGCCATTGCCGGACCCCGCCGAATTGCAGAAGGTCTGGGACGCTTGCAACGAGTCGGGCCAGACCATCACGCCGGAAATCCTGGAGGATGTCAAAACGCCGGCGGATATCACCAAATTCTACGAAGATTTCATGGCCAAGATCGCGGATCCCGCCAAGAAGAAGACGATCGCGGACTTCCTCGGAAAAATCAAAGCGGGCACCTGACCGCGAGGGTGCCAGGAGCCCCGCCAGCACGGCGGGCCCCGTGGTCGCTCACGCCGTCGCGCGTCTGGGCCATGCCCCCCACTTGGGTCCCTCCGGACGATGGTTGCAGGGGCCTCAGCGAGGCGCCCAGGAGAGCCCCTCGCCGTGCTCCAGCACGCGAAAGCTGGTCGGCGAAATGCCCCGCGCCTGACAGGCCTTCCGCAAGTCATCGACCGGCTGCCGCAGCCCCTCGCCGCTCAGCTTGAACGTGCCCCAGTGGATTCCGATGCTGCTTTCGGCGGCCAGGGCCCGATGGGCTTCCACCGCATCGTCGGGGTTCAGGTGCTGCGGCTTCATGAACCAGCGTGGTTCATAGGCGCCGATCGGCAGCAGGGCCACATCGGGTTGGCCGAGGCGATCGCGGATCAGCTTGAAATGAGGACCAGCTCCGGTATCGCCCGCAAAGTAAGCCTGCTGCCTGACGCCGGAGACCATGAAACTGCCCCAAAGCATGCGCCGACGGTCGCGCAAAGCCCGCGCCGACCAGTGCTGGGCGGGCGTGAAGGTGATCTGCACCCCGCGCACCGGGTGGGTCTGCCACCAGTCCAGCTCGACCAGCCGGGCGTGGGGCAGCCCCTGCTTTTGGAACAGCCCCCGCGTGCCGAGCCCCGCCATCACGATCGGCTGGTCCCGTTCCTGCAGGCGGGCGATCGTCGCCAGGTCCATATGGTCGTAGTGGCTGTGGCTGACCAGCACGGCATCGATCGGTGGCAGGGCCTCGAACGGCACCCCGGGCGCCTGGTGGCGGGCCGGCCCCAGCCAGCCGAAGGGCCCGACCCGTTCGCTATAAACCGGGTCCGTCAGCAGGTTGATGCCGTCCAGCTGGATCAGGGTCGTCGCGTGATTGATGAAGGTGATACGCAGGCTGTGAGAGCGTTTGGGTGGAACGCGACGTCCGGGTGCCAGGGGGACCCATTCCGGCCAGGGTTTGCTGTCACTGCTCAGGCGCCAGCGCAGCAGGTCCATCGGGTTGCGGGGCGGAAAAGGCGCCAGATTGCTGAAGACCGCCCCGTCAAAATGGTCACTGATGGGCCCCGGGTAGGTCGGCGCCGCCAGCCACCATTCCAGGCCAAAGGCGGGCAGTCCAAGGCTCAAGCAGCCGGCCCCCAGCCAGTGCCACCAGCGAGGGCGGGTGGCGCTGAGGGAGAGCGACACGGGGGCGGTGAGCGTTTCGGGATCTGGTACAGGGGCCGTCATACAGGGGCTCCGCCGGGGCACTGGGTGCCAGCCGATTTATACCCCCGTGATGGCAGGCCGCCGCGACCTTGCAGGGTCGCGGCCGGTCGTCGTCGTCAGAAGCCCTGGAAGCCCAGCAGACGGCCTTCTTGCGCGTGGACGGCCTTGTCGTTGGCCGCCGCGTCGATGAAGTACAGGAAGTGATTGCGCCACAGGGTCCAGTCGCGCTCGACCTGGTTGAAGTCGGGGGCGAACTCCCCGTCATTCAGTTCGGCCGCGAACGCCAGCGTGCCAAGTTTCACGTATTCCCAGGTCGCAATGTCGCCATAAGTCTTGTAGATGGTCCGTGCGATCGTCCCGTGCTTGTAGCCGAGCGGCTTGGCGATTTTCTCACCGATGGCCTTGAAACGGGCTTCATCGGGCGAGTACTCGGTCGAGTAGCCCGGGGGCCACAGCACCATACCGCCATAGCAGTGAACGTCGAACGACGCCTTGAAGCGGACTTTCAAGGCCAGATCCCGGATGGCCTGGGTCTCGGGCTCCGAGAAGGGGGCTTCGCCGCGGTAGGCATCGGACCACTTCGAGCTATCCCCCTGCTGCCAGTGGTCATCCGCATTGCGGTTGATGTCGACCCCGCCCCCGCCCATGCCGCCGGTGGGCCGCGTGTTCTTCCGCCACATCGCGTTGCCTTGCTGCACGCGCACCCGTCCGTCGGGGTTCACCACCGGCACGACCCAGACATGACGCGTGTCCAGAAGCCGGGTCACGGTGGCATCCTTGCCGTAACCTTCCACCAGCGTCTTGCTGAGATTGCGCATCAGTTCGACCGGCACCAGTTCGCGCGCGTGGACGCCGCCGGTCAGACGCACCGCCGGCAAATTTTCCTTCGGCTTGGCGGTGATGCGGGCAGCCAGCACCGGCTGCCCTTCGAACGACTTGCCGATTTCGATCGCTTCCACGAGTTGGGGGTAGGCCTGCGCCAGCTTGCGCACCTCGTCCTGAACCACCGTCACCGAGCCGTAGCCGGCCGGAAAACCCTTGACCGTGCTGGTCTGCTTGATGTCATAGCGGACGCCCAGGCGTTGCAGCAGCAGACGCGTGTGCGGATTGATGGTGGCCCCCACGGTCCGCCGTTCGTGGTCGACGTTTTCGAACAGGTCGACGCCTTCGGCGGCCAGCTGTTCGAGCGTGGCGCGGTCGCGGAAGTGCAGGGTCACCACGGTGCGCTCTTTGGCGCCAGCGAGTGCCGCCACCCGAGAAGGTTGCTTGGTCGGCGCGACGCTGGTCGTGGCCAAGCCGCAGCCGGCGAGCAAGCTCATCGTGGTGGCCAGGAGCGAGGCGCGCTTGGCGCGATTGAGAAACGGCATGCGGAGACTCCTTCGGCGTTGAAGAGAGGACGGCCAGCCCACGGGGAAGGCTTTAACCTTATTTTTACCTTTTCTTGATGTTGTGTCAATCATTGATCCCGTCGTGTCGCTGTACAAATCAGCCGAGCAAGAGAAAAAATATCCCGCGGGTGAGGGTACAAAGCACGCACGTGTGCCAGAGCCGAAGGAACGTCCACATGCCTCGCCTTGCTTCGATGGGGGTCGCCCTGCTCGGGGCGTGTTTGCTCTGGACATCCGGCGGCCACGCGCAGGTGATCCTCCTCCCCTGTGCGGACTGTCCACCGGAAACGGGGCTGGCCTTGCCCGTGCCGTCCCAACCGGCAGTCCAGAACGTGCCCGGCGGCTATGCCATCGAGCAGGCCCTGTTCGAGGCCGTGTCGCGAGGAGACCTGGCGGCCTGTCGCGAACTCGTTGAGCGAGGGGCGCGCGTGGATGCGCGAGACGCGACCGGCCTGACCCCGCTGGCCTGGGCCGCCCAGCGTGGCCGGACCGAAATTGCCCGGTTGCTGCTGTTGCACGGGGCGGCCCGCAACCCGGCCGACGGCTACGGGTTTACGCCCTTGATGTGGTCCGCCCAGGAAGGTCACACGGAGCTGGTTGCCTTGTTGCTGGCCGCCGGGGCCAATCCCCGCGTCAGCACCGAAGGGGGCGTCACGGCGCTGGCCCTGGCCCAGCTAGGCCACCATGCCCAGCCGGCGGCCTTGATTCGCAGTGCCCTGACAGGGCGCCTGCCCGTGCTTCCCCCGGGCCCCTCTCGACGGCTCGGTCGGGCTCCGCTGTCTCCTGCCCCTGCGCCCACACGCCGCCCGATGCCTCCCCTGGCGGGAGCTGTGGCGTCCAATTCTCCGGCGCTTGGGCCGAGCGCGCAGGCCGCTTCTTCCGCGTCGGCCCTGGTCACCCAACCTGTCGCCGGCACGCCTGACGTGGCCCCCGCCCCCACCGGCCCCGTGCCCGCTCCGGTGGCGACGTCGAGCACGCTCGCGCCGCTGCCCGCGTCCTTCGGGGCCACCCCATCCGCTTCCGCGGCCGTACCGGGCAGCCCGGCCGCCGGTGCGATCGCCCCGGCCCAGAACCTGCTCGCCTCCGCCGCCCAGCTGTTGCCTGCCCAGGACATCTCGGTCGCTGGCTGGTCCCGGATTCAGCGTTCCCGCGAGGAATTCCGCCGGGATTACGCGACCTTCTTGAAAGGCTTGGAAGCCAACCGGAACAGCCTGTTCTGGGCGGTGCCCAATCTAGATGAATTGCTTGGCCGGGAAATCGCCACCTTTCACGATGAACTCGAACGCACCCGCGACGCCCGGGCTTCCCGCGTGGCGCTGGAACGCGCCAAAGCCTTGCAAACGCAGAATCGCGAGAGCCGCTTTGCTCGGTATGTGATCGAGGCGGATCAGGTGCTGAGCGCGGCCGGACTCTGAGCTCGTCGAACCTCAATAAATTGGCCAATGCAAGTCAGGGAGCTGAATTTGACCTGCTTGTGTCGGGTGTCGGCGCGGCATGGAGCGCTCGAGCATCCGGTGGCTGAGGCGTTGGTCAAGCCGAGCCGTGCTGTGGTATGGTGAAGAAACGTTCCGGAAAGCCGTGCCCGTTCGTCGCCCCGAATCATCGCCCCGTGAGGGCACCCGAGAACGATCTAGACTACCCGTTTCTTCAACCCATGGGGTCCAACGCACTGATGACGAAGAAGAAAGAGTCCAAGAAATTTCCTTATGTCGATCGGATCGACGAACTTGCGCCTTTTCGGGAGCAAGCGGGTGGCTTCCTCTCGCTGGAGGGTGCAGCCAAGATCCTGATGACGACCCGCTCGCAGATTGCCACGCTCGAGACGCGCGGCGAAATCACCGGTTTCCGGCTGCGTGGTGGTGCCTCGCCTGAGGCCAAGGACATCGTCTTCATTTCGCATGAGAGCGTGAAGGCCTACGCCCTGCGCAAGAAGGCCGCCGATGCGGCCAAGGCTGAAGCCAAGCTTCCCGTCGTCGCGGAGTGAAATGGGCCCACTGAGGCAAGCCAGAATGCTCCCTGGGGTGATATCATCGCCCCAGGGAGTTTTTTTGTGCGTGCCCGCGCAGGCACGAAGGGGACCGTCGGTGGCAGAGCCAGATGAGCTGATCGCAGGTCTGTTCGACCGCCGATTTTTGTTCGGTCTCATCCGCCGGCGCCGCACGGCCCGCGCGATCGCCGGCTGGGGTGACGCCGAGGCGGTGGAACCCCTGTGCCGGGCCCTGGTCGAGGTCACAGACCCCGCCGTCCATCGGATCGCCCTGGAACGTCTGGGGGCCCTCACCGAGCAGGTGGCGATCGACGTCGTCTGCGAATACTGGGCCGCGACCCGCAACCCCCGCCTGGCTGCGCTGATCACGGAAAAGGGCTGGCAGGCGGAATACGCGCCACTGCCTCGTTTGCTGGGGAAGTTGTTCCGCGGTGAACTGACCGACCTGGTGCAGCTTGAACCCGATGAGATTCCCGTGCTGCTCGATGCCACGGGGGATACCGATGCCCGCGTGGCCGAGGCCGCTCGTCAGGTGGCCACCCACTTGCAGCGAGCCGATTCGGTTCAACGCCTGGTCGACCTGGCCTTGCTTGCCGACGACGTGCGCGCGCTCAAGGTGCTGCGCGATGCGGGATATCAGGGAGGTGACCCGGCCACGCGCGTGCAGTTGCTCTTGCTGAGTGAACAGGTGGCCGTTTACCTCTCCTTCGACCCTTCCGGGACGCACCTCGGGGAGGTTCTCAAAACCGCCCCGCTGCCTCGTCGTCAGCGGCTGGCGGAGGTGGCGCGGAACCATCACCTGTTGCCCTGGACTTATGCCGTGCGCACGCTCGGCCTGGCCGAGATCTTGCCCTCCGAATGGGATTCCCTGTTGCTGGTATTGGCGGAGCACGGGGCCTACGAAGACATCTGGAAGTGGTCGGTGCGGGCGCCGGTCCCCGTCTCGATGCGCTATGTGCGTCACCTGGCCGAACTGGACTGGGCGCCACCGCCTGCTTCGCCGCAAGGCGCGCTCTTCGGCAAGCTGGCGAGTCTGGCCCCGCGCTGTGAGGGGGACTTGCAAGACCTGGAGGAGCGTATCAGCGAGCGCACCATCTTCGAAGGCGCGCCAGGCCAGGCCACCGTGCTTGCCACCAGTTCGGATTGGCACTACATGGCGGTCGGAGGAGACCACCACGACGTGCGTATCTTCTCGCTGCCGGACGGGGAACCGGTCGGCACGGTCGAGGGGATGCCCGGCTGGACTCGAGCCCTGGCCTTTGCAGGGATGGGGCGCTTGCTCGCCGTCGCCACCATGACCAATCGCACGCAGGTGTTGCGGCTGCCGGATGCGCTGCCGGTGGCCTCGCTTGAAACGGTCGACGTCACGGCGATCGCCTTTCGGGGCGATGGACGCCTGCTGGCGGCGTCCTGCGGGGCGCGTATCGACCTGTGGGACGTGGAAAAATCCCGCATCGTGCATGCCCTGGGCAATCAAGGGCGCCCGGTCAAGCGCCTGGAACTCTCCCCGCGCGGCAGTTTGCTGGCGGCCTGGGGGGGCGACGGCGTCGCCCGCGTCTGGTCGTTGCCGGAGGGTGCCTTGCTGAGCGCCTTCGACGGGGCGGAAGGCGGTTTGGCCGTGCTGTCTTTCAGTCCGGACGAGCGCTTTCTGGCCATCTCAGACCGGGGAGGCATCGTGCGGGTGTATGAACTCCCTTCTTGCGAACTGGTGACCGAGATTGCCGCTGAAACCAAAGTGGTGCGGGCGATCGCCTTCCGGCCCGACGGCCTGGCCATCGCGGTGGGGGGCCACGACCACTGCGTGCGGCTGTTCTCCTTACCAGACGGTGACCTGCTCGGGCAGATGCACGCCTATGCGGGTGCCTCCACTTTGTCCTGGAACAGCCTCGGCCAGCTGATGACGGCGGCAACCGAGGGCAACCGCAGTGCCCGCCTCTGGTTCCCGGCCCTCCCGCCGATGACGGTTCAGGCCTTGCAGACGGCGCGTGCTGACGAGATTGCCTGGGCCCAGCGCCGCCACAGCGATCCCGACTTGCCGCGAGACGAGCGGGCCTGGCTGACGGCTTGGGGCACGCTGGCGATGGCGGCGCGGGGCGCCTTGCCGCGCCGCGATGCCACTGGCGCCAGGGGCTGATTCTCCGCGCTTGGGACTTTCTCGATCAGGGGAACTGGAGGCAGAGTTGCAGCCCGGGGTAGCGGCGCGCCAGTTCCGCCAGTAACCGACCGTCGGTGCTTTGCAGGGTCAGGCGCGCCAGAAAGCCGGCTCGCGTGCCGATGGCGAGGCAGGTCGCACTGGCGCGACGGGCCGCATCGTTGCCCTCGCCGCTCGGGGGCAGGGACAGCACCAGCTGGACCTGCCTGGCCCGGCCGCCTCTGGCGGCGGCTTCGGGGTGCAGGCGACCTTCCCCGAGCGTGTAGTAAGTCTGGTAGAAGCTGACAAAGGCCAGCAAACTTTCCAGGTCGACCCAGGCATGCACGTCGGCCCAGCCCCGAAGGCGCCCAAAGGCGAGCGACACGGGCGAAAGCAGCGGATCGAGATTTTGCATGGGGTAGCCGTCCTGCTTCACCCCGCGATCCGTCCAGTGGCGCAGCGCGCTCAGTTGCCAGGCTTGCAGGTCCGGGACTGCCTCGCGCGGGGCGGGTGAGCCAGGATGGCTCCAGCGCACGCGATCGCGTTGGAGCCAGGGACCATCCGCGAGCACGGGAATGCCGTCCTGCGTCAACCAGACCGGACTTTCCAGGCAGTTGGCGCCCTGGTCGATGGCGGCTTCGAACGCCGGAAGCGTGTGGCCCGGCCGCACCCCCTTGGCGCCGCCCTCGCCTCGCAATTCCAGGCGCTCGAAGGGGGCACTGCCGTGGTCGAGCATCCAATCGCCGGGACGTCCATCGCCATTGAGGTCGACGGCAAAGGTTTCCTCCACCAGCAGATCCGGTCGCTCGCTGCTCAGGCCGTCGAGCGGGCCAGTCAGCAACTGCCGCATGTCGCCGCGGCTCTTCACGGGCCCGAACACGACGCGCATCCGGGACTTTTGCAGCGTCGCGATGCCGAAGGCGTCGAGCGAGCCCGCCCGTGCGGGTTCCCCCGGCTCGAGCCAGTGAGGCGCGATCTTGAGCCGACAACGGGCCCCGCCCGTCAGGAGCGGCTGCAATTCAGCCCACCAACCGGGCGGTACTCCCTCCGGCCCCGGAGCCGCAGGGGGAGGCAAGGGCACCGGGGGGAGGGCCGCCCCGAGGCAAAGGGCGATCGCCCCGCCTGCCAGCCAGCCCGTGGCGAACCGCCGCAGCGTTCTCACGCCTCTGCGCTGGCCGGCAGCACCCAGTCGCGCGAACGCGACACGGCACGCTGCCAGCCCGCATACAGGCAGGCACGCTCGCCCTCGGCCAGGCCAGGCTCGAAGCGACGGTCCCCACCCTGCAGGCCTTTCAGGGTGTCCTGGTCTGCCCAGTAGCCCAGGGTGAGTCCCGCCATCGCGGCCGCCCCCCAAGCCGTGCTCTCTACCTGATTTTGCCGCACCACGGGGACACCGAGCAGGTCAGCCTGGAATTGCATCAGGAACTGGTTGGCCGTCGCCCCGCCGTCCACCCGCAATTCCGCGAGCGACACGCCGCTGTCCTTGCCCATCGCATCGAGGATGTCTCGGGTCTGGTAGGCGATCGCCTCCAGGGTCGCCCGTGCGAGGTGCCCCCGATGGGTGCCGCGCGTCATCCCTACCAGCGTGCCGCGGGCGAAGCCATCCCAGTAAGGAGCGCCCAGCCCCACGAAGGCCGGCACGAGGTAGACTCCCCCCGTGTCCGCGACCGAGGTGGCCAGGGCCTCGCTGTCCGCCGCGCTGGCGATGATGCCCAAGCCGTCGCGCAGCCATTGCACGGCCGCTCCGGCCACGAAGACGCTGCCCTCCAAGGCATACTGCGGTCTTTGTCCCGCCAGTTGCCAGGCCAGCGTCGTGAGCAAGCGATTCTGACTGGGAACGGCTTCCTCGCCCGTGTTCATGAGCATGAAGCAGCCTGTCCCGTAGGTGTTTTTGGCCTGTCCCGGCTTGAAGCAGGCCTGACCGAACAGGGCGGCGTGCTGATCGCCGGCCACGGCGGTGATCGGGATGCCGGCGGGGAGTGGCCCCACGGCCGCGGTTTCCCCGAAATGCGAGCCGCTGGGCTGGACCGCTGGGAGAATGGCGGCCGGCACGTTCAGCCAGTCGAGCAAGGGGGGGCTCCAGGCCAGCGTGTGGATATCGAACAGCATGGTCCGCCCCGCATTGGTCACGTCGGTGGCGTGGACCCGGCCACCCGTGAGGTTCCAGAGCAGCCAGCTATCGATCGTGCCGGCTGCCAGCTGCCCGCTCTCGGCGGCGGCCCGGTGGGCCGGGTCGGCCTCCAGCAGCCAGGCCAGTTTGGTGCCGGAGAAGTAGGCATCCAGCACCAGCCCGGTGCGCCGGCTGACCTCCGCGGCCGTCTCCGTCCGGGCCAGGGCGGCACAACGATCCGCGGTTCGACGGCACTGCCAGACGATCGCCCGATGCAGCGGACGCCCGGTGGTACGGTCCCACAAGACGACCGTCTCCCGCTGGTTGGTGATGCCGATGCCCGCCAGTTCCGCCCCGGTGATGCCGGCCTGTGAGAGCGCGGCGGCGATCGCCGCGAGGGTGCGCGTCCAGATCTCCTCCGCGTCGTGCTCGACCCATCCCGGCTGAGGATAATGCTGGGTGATTTCCTGGTAACCCTTGCCCGCCACCCGGCCGGTCTGGTTGAAGACGATCGCGGTGCTGCCGGTGGTGCCCTGGTCAATGGCGAGCATGTAGCGAGACATCTCAGGTTCTCCTTTTCATCAATCCTGGGCGGGGCGCGGGGCTCCCGCGGGGGAACTCAAGGGGGGGAGGGAAGGGCCTGGTCCGTGACGTCCAGCCAGCCGACCGGGGCCTGAATCTCAATCGCCACGGCGCCGTTGGGCTCGATGGCGACCACCTGCGCGCTCAAACTCACGGGTTCGTTGCGCTTCAGGGAGAGCGCGCGGGGGCGCGGCACCCAGAAGGCGATCGCCGGCAGGTCGGTCGCGGCGTGCCCACTCACGCTCGTCAGCGCCAGCACCACGCGGCAGGCGTCCGGATCCAGTTGCGTGTCCTCCGGGGGGTACACCTCCCGGATGGTGGCCCGGCACGTGAGCGGTTTGGCACGGCGCTTCAGCATGTCCTCATCGGCCGCCGCGCGCAACTGCAGCTTGGTCACCTTGGCCGCCAGGACTCGGTAGTGTTCCGCCAGGTCAGCATCGCGGAAGATCACCACCTGGCCCAGCGCAAGGGCGGGCTGGCAAGGCTGCGTGAGCCAGCAGGTGAGGCTCAGAAGCAGGGGCAACCAGAGAGGGCGGGGCCGGGACATGACGGCTGTGTACCCGGACAGCGCGGCCCCCTTGCGCCCTCATCGGCGCGTCGCCGTCAATCCTCGTGGCCGCTTTCCTGCCGGATGGCGCGGCGGAAGGCCGCCACGGCGGGGGTGGCGTGGCGGGTGTAGTCGCCACTGGCGCATTCCACGCGATAGAGCCCGAAGCGGTTGTCGAAGCTTCCCCACTCGTAATTGTCCGTCAGGGTCCACCAGCAATAACCCAGGATGGGAATGCCTGCCGTCCGGGCTGCGCGAACCTCCGCGACGTGGGCTTCCAGGTACCGGTCTGAGGTCCAGCCGTCCGGGCGAGCTGCGTGGTTGCGCGTGGCCAGGCCATTTTCGCCGATCAGGATCGGCAGACGATAGCGCGCCCAGGTTTGCCGGATGAGGCGCCCAAACCCCTCAGGGCGCGCGGGGAAACGGTGAAACCGCAGCGGAAAATGGATCAGTTCCAAGGGCGGGATGTCCCCGTAGTAATGCAGGCCAATGTAATCCAGGTGCGGGAACGTCAGCCCGCTCGCGGCGGCCTGCCCTCTGGTGCGCAGACCATCGAGCAGGTGTCCGGGTTGATAATCGAGTCCGACGCCGAGCCTCAGGATGCCGGAAAATTCGCTGACGGATACCATGGCCGCCGAGTGCAGGTCGTGAATCGCTTCGTAGGCACGTTCGTGGGCCAGCACCAGATGCCTGGCCGCGCGGCCCAGGGCCAGCGGACCCTTGCGAAAGGGCGGCATCCGACCCGAGAGGTAACCCCCCACCAGCAAATTGGTCGGTTCATTGAACGTCAGCCAGTAGCGCACCGCCTGACCGAACTCGCGTGCGATCAAACGGGTGTAGCGTTCGAAGCGGGCGGTGCTTTCCAGACCTTCCCAGCCTCCGCCGGGCAGGCCGTGTAGCCAGTTCGGTGACGTGAAGTGATGCAGGGTGAGGATCACCGCCAACCCACGGTCTCGGGCGCCTTCCAGCAGTTTGAGCAGGAAGTCCATCTCCTGGGGATCGATGCGGCCCGGCTCCGGCTCGACGCGGGCCCACTCGACGCTGAAACGAAACGCGTTGGCGCCGATCTCGTCTTTCAGGCGGTCAAGGTCGTCGCGCCAGTAGCGGCGAAAGTCAGCCCCAAGCCCCGAGGCCACCGGCAACAAGCGGGCCCGTTCGGCCATCGTCCAGTCCGAAGCGGGCGCGCCGCCATCGTTCTGGTGGCTGGAGATGGCAACCCCCCACAGGGGCTCGCTGGAGGCAAGCATGGGCCCATCGTAACACCCTCCCCGTGGCCTGGACAGTACTTCCTGAGGGGCCACACCCCGCTTCGACCACCTGCACCATGGCGTGTCCCGGCAGCATCCGGCGGTGCCTCCCGCAAGTTTGCCCGAGCCCGCCCGCAAAAAGCGGCCCCGGCCTGTTAAAGTTAAGGGGGTGACGCGGGTGGAGGCGCTTGCGCCGGGCGGGCCGGATAAAGGAATTCCAGGGGATGTTCAATCGAATCTACCTGCGTGCGCTTGTGGGCCTCGCCTGCGCCGTGGCCACCTTGCCCGGCAGCGTGGCCGCCCAGGCACTGGATGCGTCCGGCGAAACGGGCCAGGAGCCGCCCGAGCTGGCGCGGGAGTGCCGCGCGGCGTGGATCGCCTCGGTGTCCAACATCGACTGGCCCAGCCGCCCCGGCTTGCCGGTGGAGCGCCAGAAGGCCGAATTGCAGGCTTTGCTGGATCGCGCCGTCTCGTTGCGCCTGAATGCCGTGATTCTGCAAATTCGTCCCGCCTGTGACGCCCTGTATGCCTCACCCCGGGAGCCGTGGAGCGAGTACCTGACGGGCCGTCAGGGCACTCCGCCGGAGCCGCTGTATGACCCGTTGGCCTTTGCCGTCGAGGAAGCGCACGCGCGTGGCCTGGAACTACACGCGTGGCTGAACCCCTACCGGGCACGGGTGCTGGAGGACGGGCAATCGGATCCAGCTCCCCAACACATCTCGGTCAGCAAACCCCATCTGGTCAAGCGATACGGGCGCTACCTCTGGCTTGACCCTGGCGAGAGCGAGGTGCAGGAACACTCTCTCGGCGTGATCATGGACGTGGTGAAGCGCTACGACGTCGACGCCATTCACATGGACGACTACTTTTATCCCTACCGGGAGCCGGTGATTGGCCTCGACGGCAAACAGGCCTCGGATGCGAAGGGCAAGCCCCTCTACATTCCGTTCCCCGATGACGCCAGCTACGCCAGGTACCAGACGGGTGGGGGCAAGCTCGCCCGCGACGACTGGCGGCGCGACAACGTCAATCGATTCGTCAAACGCTTGTATCAGGCGATCAAGCTCGAAAAACCGGGGGTCAAGCTGGGCATCAGTCCCTTTGGCATCTGGAAGGCGGGCCATCCCGCCCAGATCAAGGGAATGAGCCAGTATGACGCCATCTATGCCGATGCGCGGCTCTGGCTGGCGCGTGGCTGGGTGGATTACTTCGCGCCGCAGCTCTACTGGTCGATCGAGAATCCGGATCAGTCCTACCCGATTCTGCTCAAGTGGTGGGTGGAGCAGAACACGCACCAACGCCATATCTGGCCCGGCCTGTTCACCAGCCGCGTGCGCGAGGCGGGCGACCGCGGCTTTGTGGCCCGGCAGATTGCCTATCAGATCAACTGGACGCGCCTCCAGCCCGGGGCCAGCGGACACATTCACTTCAGCATCAAGGCCATGGCCGACGAGCCACCGGGGGTCGGGCCGTTGTTGCGGGGCGAGGCCTACAAGCTGCCGGCCCTGATGCCGGCCACGCCCTGGTTGGCGGGTAAACCGCCGGCCGTTCCCCGGCTGGCTATGGCCAAGGATGCCGAGCGCCAGGCTCTGAACGTGACCATCTCGCCGCGACCGGGCACCGTGCCCTGGTTGTGGACGGTCTATGCCCGTCAAGGCGGGCGCTGGAAGACCGAGATTGCCCCGGCCACGCGGGTGGAATGGCGTTTTCCACTCAAAGGGCCGGAGGCGCTTGAAGCGTTGCACGTGGCGGGGGTCGACCGGCAGGCGCAGGAAGGTCCGCGGGCCCGCATGGTGATCCAGGCCACCGCTGACGCGAGCGTGACGCCTCGCCCGCTGCCCTGAGGGAGCTCGCGCCGTGACCGTGCTGCTCGCCAACCGCTATCAGGTGCTGGAACCCCTGGGAGGGGGGGCCATGGGCAACGTGTCGCGGGTGCTGGACCTGCTGACTGGTCAGGAAGCGGCGCTCAAGCTGATCGCGCCAAAGTTCCGGCAATCCGAGAAGTCGGTCCTGCAGTTCAAGCAGGAATTTCGCCTGATGACCCAGCTGCGTCACCCGCATTGTTGCGCGGTGTACGACTACGGGGTCACGCCGGATGGGGAGCCCTACTTCACGATGGAGTACGTGCCCGGGCGGGGCTTGCACGAACAGCTGCCCTTGTCGGAGGCGCGCGTGGTGGCCGTTCTGACCGAGTTGCTGGCGGCCCTCAGCTACATCCACCAGCTCGGGTTCGTGCATCTCGATGTCAAGTCCGAGAACGTGAGGGTCCGGCCGGACGGCAGCGTCAAGCTGATGGACTACGGCCTGATGGACTTTGCCAGGCCGCCCGGGGGCTTCGTGAATGGCACGTTGGCCTATCTGGCGCCCGAGGTGATCAGGCGGGGCGCGATCGACCAGCGGACGGACCTGTATTCGGTCGGGGTACTGGCCTATGAACTGCTCACAGGCCAGTTGCCTTTTGCCAGTGAGGTGCCGCGCGAGATGCTGCGTGCCCACATCGAGGATATTCCCGAACCGCCTTCCATTCGTCGCCCGGAAATCTCGCCCGCCATGGACCGGCTGGTGCTGCGTCTGCTCGCCAAGAACCCGCTGGACCGCTTCCAGTCTGCCCAACAGGTGCTCGAGGCCCTCGGGGCCGACGTTGTGGAGCGGGTCGGGGCCCGCTTGCTGAGTTCCCCCTTGATCGGTCGTGAGCAGGAGATGCGCTTGCTGGAGGGCCAGCTCGAGGCTCTGCTGCGGGCGCGCCGAGGTGGTGGCGTGCTGGTCGCGGGCGCGCCGGGCATCGGCAAGAGTCGTTTGTTGCAGGAATTTCGCTTCAAGGTCCAGCTCGCCGACCTGCTCAGCGTCACCGGACGTAGCTTTGAGCGCGGCAGCGCGCCCTATGAGCCCTGGGTGATGGCCTTGCGGCAACTGCTGCCGACCATTCAGCGGGAACTGCCGGGCGTGCTGGCCGCTTATGCGCCCCTGCTGGTGCAGCTGTTGCCCGAGCTGGGGGGCGCCCCGGCCCCCGCCCTCGATAGTCCCACCAAGGAGAAGCTGCGCACGCAGGCGACCATCACCGAGCTGCTCGCCTGTCTGGCGGCCCAGCAGCCGCTGGTGCTGGTGCTCGAGGACTGGCAGTGGGCCGACGCGCTGTCCCGGGAACTGCTGGATTACATTCTGCGCAACATCCCGAACGAACCCCTCCTGCTGATCATGAGCAGCCGCGAGGTGCCGGCCTTCGAACCCCCCGATCTGACGCTGCTGCCGGTCTCCGCGCTGTCTCGGGAGGCCGCCCGCCGCATGATCACGGCCATGCTGGGCACGATCGAGGTGGCCCCGGCCTTCGTCGACACGGTCGCTCGTCTGGCCAAGGGCAGTCCCTTTTTCATCGAGCGCCTGCTGGAGCACCTCGTTCAGAGCGGCACGCTGCAGTTCGTGCGTGGCAACTGGAACACCCAGCTCGACCTTGCCGCCGAGGAACTTCCCGATGGCGTCGCCGGGCTGCTGGCCTGGCGCATCCGCGGCCTCTCGCCCGAAGCGCAGCAGGTGGCCTTTGCGGGGGCCATCATCGGCCGGGCGTTCAGCTTGGACCTGCTCCGCGAGGTGGCTGGGCTGGACGACGAGGAGCTCTTCGCCGCCGTCGCGAGTCTGGCGCGGGCCCAGGTGCTGGTCGAAAGCGAGGAGGGGGGCTACGCCTTCTCCCAGGATCTGATCAACGAGTTGCTGGTCTCCGAACTGCCGCCCGCGCAGAAACTCGCCCTGCACACGCGGGTGGCTGAGGCCCTCGAGGCTTCTGTCGGGGGGACGTGGCGAGAACTGATCGCCTCCCGCGTCTGGGCCCTGGAAATCCCGCTCGACCAGGTCACGGCGCTGGCCCATCACTCGCTGGCCGGCGAGCGGGGCCCGGCCGCCGTCGCCTGGGCCCTCGAAGCGGGCGAGCGTCACGCCGCGTTGTTTGCCAATGTCCAGGCGCAGCACTTCCTCGCGGCTTGCCTCCAGCTGATCGAGGCGGAGTCCGGGGCGGAGGGCGTCTCGGGGGCCCGGCTGCGGGCCTTGCAGGCCCTGGGCGACGTCTACCGCGTGATGGGGCGGAACGACCAGGCGAAACTGGCCTACACCGAGGCCCTGGCACTGGCTGAGGCGGCCCAGGACCGCCGCCTGCAAGGTTACCTGCTGAACTGGCTGGGGCGCTGTCACCAGGTGCTCGGCAATCTCTCGGCGGCTCTGGATTGCGTGCGACGCGCCAGGTCCGTGGCCGATGAGGTGAACGACGAGGCCGGCGCGACGCGGGCGCTCACCCTGGCCGCGCGCATCGCCTATTTTCAGGGGGACATTCAGCTGGCCTGCGAGTCGGCCGAACAGGCCCTGCAGCGCGCCCGGCGGGGCGGCTTCACCGGCCAGGAAGGCGAGGCGCTCGGCATGCTGGGCTACTTCTACGTGGCGTCGGCTCCGTCCCGGGTGACGCAGGGGATTGCCTATCTGGAGCAGTCCGAATCCTGTTTGGCCGAACTGGGCGACTGGATCGCCCTCAACACCACGCTCAACTTCCTGGGAACCGCTCAGAACTTGCTGACCGACCATCGGGCGGCCCAGCGTACCTTCACCCGCAACCGCCAGATCTGTTTCGAGATCGGTGCCAGTGACGAACTGGCGATCGCCTGTCTCAACCTCGCCATCACGGCTTACGAACTGGGCGAGTTCAGTGAGATGGAGCGCCACGCCGCGGAGGCCAAGGCCGTTTCGGCCACGCTCAACTCGCGCTACACCAAGGGCATGGCGATCTGCCTGCACGCTGTGGCCCGCATGCACGCGGGGCGGCTCGAACGGGTCGAGCGCGAGCTGGACGAGGCCCTCACGATCGCGCGAGACCTCCAGCACCGCTACATGGAGGCGCAGGTGCTGCTGTATCGGGTGCGGGCCCAGTGTCACCTCGGCCAGTTCGAGGCGGCTGAAGCCACCGCTGGTACCCTGCTGGCCCACATGGAGGAGACGGGGGACCGCGAGCCGGAAAGTCGGGTCTGCGCTTTCCTGGCCGAACTGGCAGCTCGCCGTGGCGACTTCGAGCAGGCCGCGCGCTACCTGGCCCGGGCCGACGAACTGAAGCAAGTGCGGCCCGGGCGAGGGCTGGAGGTCGCCTTGCTGGCGACCGGCGCCCTGGTGGCCTGGCTGGCGGATGATCCCCGCGAGGCGGCGGCGAAGGCGCGGGCGGGTCTGGCGCTGGCCTGCGACATCGGCACGCGCTATCACGAGGCGGTCTTGCGCACCGTGCTCGGCGAACTCGCCCTGGCTGAAGGACAGGCCAACCAGGCCACTGTGCAATTTGAGGCCGTCGCCGAGGTGGCGCGCGCGATCGGGTCTCCGGTGGTCGAGGCGATCGCCGCCTTCGGCCAGGCCCGGGCGCATCCCACCGTCCAAGCCGCGAGCGCCCTGATTTCCCGGGCGCGCGCCTTGCTCTGGGAACAGGTGGCGGTGCTGGAAGAACCCGCACGACAGGCCTTCTTCCATCATCGGGAGCGCCAGCGTGTCCTGGATGGCAGCGGCGTGGCCCGTGATACACTAGAACGACCACACTGAGAACTTTCGTGCAAGGCAAACCAGAGATCGAAGGCGCCGCGCTGGCGCAAATTGTCAGACGCTATCCCGGGCTTGGTGCTTATCGGGGCATCCTGCGCAACGGAATGAGCGAGAATTCCGCCGCGTGTGTCTTCGAATCGGACGCGGGGCGTTTCTTTGCCAAGCGCTACGACCCGCGTCAGGTCGACGCCCACTCGTTGCTGTGGGAGCACGGGATCGTGCTGCAACTGCGGGCGGCGCACTACCCCACGCCCATGATCCACGCCAACAACCGCGGCGATACGATCACCTGGTTGGCCGAGAGCCCCTATGCGATCTTCTCCCTGGCGAGTGGGGAAGACCGTTACGGCGATCGCCCCGTTTTCGAGCCGTTCGACGACCGGGAGGAGGCCCGGGCAGCCGGCAAATGGCTGGCGCGCTTCCACCTGGTGACTCAGGAGGGGCCGCTGCCCGCACCGCGTCCCATGAAGGGCCTGCTGGCGCAGTACCGCATCTGGTTTGCCGCGGATGTGCGCGAGGCCTTGCGTGCGCTGGTGGCTGGGTTGCCGGGCCTGGAGGCCTACGTCACCCAGCGTCCCGAGTGGCCGGCCTTGCTGGATGAGGTGGCGGCCCTGGCGCCGGCGATCGCCGAGAGTTCCGAGGAATGGCCGGTGGGCGTGATCCATGGCGATTGGATCAAGCGGAACCTGTTCTGGCAGGGGCCCGAGGTGTCGGATGTGCTCGACTTCGGGATGTGGAACGTCGGGCCCTGGGTCTTCGATCTGGCGCTGGCGTTGCTGCCAGTGGGGTTCAACTGGCCGGAAGTCCTGGCGGGTCGCAGCGAGCCCAACCATCGCGACCTGATGTCGTTTCTGGCCGGTTACCAGACCGAGCGGCCCCTGTTGCTGGCTGAACGCGAGGCCCTGCCACTGGTGATGGAAACGGCGCGGGTCGAGTTTTACCTGGGCGCGGTCGCCGACGCCCTGCAGCGCGGCGATCAATCGCGTGCCGCCCTGTTCTGGGACCTGCTGGTGGCCACCCGCCAGTATTTCAGACAGCATCCTGGCTGGCGTGAGGTCCTCGTCTAGCGCGCTCTCCCGCCTCCCGAAGGGCGGCGCAGGGCGTCTCCTCGGATGGTTGCTCTGCTCGGCTGAAACCTTCCTGGCAACGCCCACGAGCCTGATCTCCTGAGTTGCATTAAAAGTCGTTTAATTCTGCTTCGAACGCCGTCAGCTTTGGCGGTGCCGGCTCCATAAAGACCCTGAGTGTCGTGAACGTGTGCAGGGGAATCAGCCGGCGATGGGCATCAACCTCTTCTCCAAGCTGAACATCGGACGGGCCGTGGCGGCCGAGGTCAAGGATGCGTTCGCTGGCAAAGCCGCTCAGCGCGCCGTTCCTCAGGCGGCCAAGCACGTCGACCGCGATGCCTTCGTCAAGGCCGCTCGCCCCGGCACCGGCCTGCTGAATCGCAGCCACGGGGTGACCTCCACGCCGGCCTCCCGCGCCCTCTCCGATCAGAACCTGGGCTTTGCGGAACTGGTGGCCAAGAATCCTTCGCTGATCTGGAGCACGCAGATGACGCCGCGGACCGAGCAGGCCCTCAAGGCCTACGCGCAGGGAATGCTCGGCAAGTCGGTGCAAGGCATGGACCTGCGTGGCAAGGCGGCGGCCGAGATTCGCGAGGAATTGCAGCGTCGCGGCTTCCTGCGGGAGCTGGGCGTGATCAAGGATGTGCGGACCGGCCAAGCCGTGCTCAACCCCAAGACCGGGCGTCCTGTCCCGATGGAGGTCTGGACCCACCGCGATGGGGGGATGGTGCGCATCAAGCCCGAAGGCGACCCGACCAGCCGCCACCGCCCGGCCCCTCACCTGAGCGTGTCCGTGCTGTATCCCCCGGGCTCCAGCGGTCACGACTTCAACAACGAAGCCTTCAAGGTCGATTTCGCCGGCAATCCCCTGCCCAAGTGGGCCTCGGACGCCCGCAACCCCTTCCCGGCCGCTTCGCCCGCCGGTAAGCGGTTCCTGGACGACCTGGCTGCGCGGACCCACGTCAACCTGCGTTGAGCCCTCCGCCCGGATGAGTCCGCCCCGCCACGGCGGTCGCGTCTGAACCCCGCTGCTCCAATCTGGCAAGGTGACCTTCTGAAGCGCGTCCTCAGAGGCATGGCCTGCTGATTCGTTGCCCTGGTCGCCGCGATGAAATTCGACGCGCGCGCGTCCGGCTTGCGGCGGCGGGTATGTTGACCGCGTGCAGGTCCACTACTTCCTTGTGCCTCCCCCGGAGGCGGACTTTTTGTCCCCGCTGGAAGCCCGCTTGCAGGCGTTGCCGCAGGCCTTCCGCCACCCCGACCCGCGGGATCGAAGCTGGGTCGTCGCGGCGGATGCCGGCATGGCCCGCTGGCTGGAGGCCAAGCTGCGCATGGAACCCCGCACGCCGCTCGACACGCAAGGTTTGTTGACGCTGCATCCGGCGGCCGTGGAGGTCTACCAGGATGCGCCGGCCGAGATTCTCAGGGTGCTCGAGCCCCTCGTCAGCTGGCTGCTGGCGACGTGGCCCTGCCGGGTGTTGTCGGAGGAAGGGGAGGATTGGACGGCGCGCTATGCGTCCGACCCCCGCGCTCTGTTCGTGGAAGAGGACTGCTGGGCCTGATCGGGCTGGCCAGCGCGCCCCTACATTCTCTCCGGCTGTGTTTCCTCGCCAAGAGGGGCTTCCCGAATTAAGAATCGACAAAGGTCGGTTTAAAGTCAGCAGAAGTCGACCGCTTCGGGGCGATACAGCTCATGAACACCCCCCTGTCGGAGGAGAACGCCCCCATGGCTCGTGGCTCGCTGTCTCTTTTTGTTTCCGCCGCTCTCTGCCTGGCCGGTTGCGGCACCGCCACGCAACAGCTGACGGCGGTTTCCGCCAGCGCGGGGGATGTCTCCGCGCTTGGCGCGCCCAAGGAAGCGCGCCATCTCAAGACGCCGATCGGAACCGTGGTGGCAGGTCTGTTGCCTGAACCCAAGGGCCGCGTGGGGCACGAGAGCATCGAGGACACGCTCAGCGTGGAGGAGTCAGACCTGCTGGGGGTGTCGATCATGGGCGGTCGGGGTCGGGCCCTGCCCAAGCAGGTCGATCTGCGCTCCGCGTTCGACCCTGTGCGCAATCAGGGGGGCCTGGGCTCGTGTTCCGCCTTTGCTGCGACGGCCGTCATGGAGGCGATGCTCAACTTGCAAGGGAAGCGTCGCAAACAGCGGCTGGCACCCTTGTTCTTCTATTACGCCGAACGCAAGGACATGGAAGCGAACGGCACTCGTCAGGCCACCCGCAAAGACACCGGCGCCTTCATGTCCTTGGCAGCCGCGACCGCGGTCAAGGTGGGCTGCGTGACCGAGGATCTGGTGCCTTATGCGGATGGCAAGGCTGGTCTGGCCTACGACGCCACCGCCGCCCACTTCGATGCTGCGCAGAACTTGCGCATGAAGAAAAAGGCCCGCATCAAGACCCTGCAAGGCATGAAGAGCGCCCTGGCGGCCAAAAAGCCGTTCTTGCTGCCGATCATCCTGTACGACTCGTTCATGACCAAGGCCGTGGCCGAATCGGGCGAGATGCCGATGCCCGCCCGCAATGAGGAGATTCAAGGCGGCCACGCCGTGGTGGCAGTGGGCTACGACGATGCCAAACAGGCCTTCCTGATTCGCAATTCCTGGGGCACGGACTGGGGCGTCAAGGGGCATTTCTGGATGCCCTACAAGTTCTTCGTGAGCAACTACGTCGGCTCTTACTTCTACGGGGACTGCTGGACCCTCGAATAGCCGCCCCCCCCTGGATTTTAAACAAAAATGCCGCTCCCCCCGGAGCGGCATTTTCGTGGCTCACAACGCCGAGAGGTGTGGATCCCTTCGGCCGAGGTCAGACCGGTCTACCAGAACCAATGGTACAGTTCGTAGGCCTCGTGACGTCCATCGACCACCTCCACCGTGGGTGGCCGGAACACGTAGTTCCGTTGGAAGTTGTGTTCGACGACGCCATCCGTCCCTTGATGCTGGACCAGGGCACGCACCAGAAAATTTCGCGAGGTCAGGCCGGAGATGCTGGCGCGAAAACCATCCTCCGGTTTCTTGCCGGTCATCACGGCCAGCGGCGGGTCTGAACGCACATTGGCGTGTTGCGGGAAGATGTAATAGGTCGCGGCCACGATCGGGATGCGCCACTCCAGGCTGCGTTGGGGCCGAGCGAGAACCACCTGCTCGCCCACCGTCACGTCCGGGATGCGTGTCTGGGGTGGGGGTTCGCGGTGAAGGCTGACTTGCACGCTGTAGGTCGGCTGGCCGTCCGTGGTGCTGTAGCCATCGCGCCACGCAAACGCGTGCAGCTGCACGTCGCGCTCGAGCATGTCCCGATAAAAGCCAGAGACAGGTCGGACCGCGCCCAACCCCGGGTCCGAACTGTTGTTCCAGGCGGCCCCTTGATGGCGCACGTCTTTCTCGACGTGATAGACGGCCTGAGCCGAGGCGATCGCCTGAGCGGTGATCAGGGCCCAGCAAGCTGCTCCCCATGTGATTGGACGAATCATTCCCTGGGCACCCGAGCGTCGGTGACGCGTATGTGGACAACCTTAGCCTACCCGGTGACATGCATCACCTAACCTGGCCTGCGGGTTGTTATGGTGCAGGGACGGGGCTTTCGCGGCTTTGTTGCTAAATCCGCTCGATCGTTAAAAGTTGGGGAGGGGTGGCATCGGCCGGGTAGATCAGGCTGATCACCAACTTGCGAGAGGCCCCGCCCGCCACGGCGATCGTCTCGAAGGGGGCGGCTTGTTGTCCGCGGCGCAAGACCAGGTGGGTGTAACGTGTCGCACCGGCCTCATCGACCCGCACGAGCCCGCGAAAGGTGACGGCCGGCTCCGGCGGTTCCAGGTAGATCGTCTGTGTCGCGGTGGACCCGGGTTCCACCCGCAGGGGCTGAGACAGCCGCACGGTGTAGGCGCGCGGGGTCGCATCCGGGTTGGTCAGGCGCAGGCTGAGGCGATAGAGCACGCCATAGTTGCCGTGACCGGCGTAGGCGCTGTCAGGGTAGCGCACGCGCAACGGAGCGCTTTGCACCTGCTCGGTGCCCAGGCGGTTGCGCAGAACGGCGGCAATCGGAAAGCCGATGCGCTCCCCGGCGGCCAGGCGGGCCACCGGGCGGGTCAGGTCGCCCCGCCAGGCATCCCCCTGCGTGACGCCGGCCACCCGGCCGTAGCGGAAGGCGCCGGTCGACGGGGATGCCTGAGGCGGTGTGGCCGGTGGCTCGAGGGGGCCCGCGCGCTGGCCGCGACGCAACACGGCCTCGAAGTCAGCCAGCGTGGGTGTCTCGAAGGATCCATCCGGACGTTTCGCGGCAAACAGTGCGACTTCCGACAGATGCGTGGCCCCGCTGCTCCACAGGCGCAACTGGGTGGTGCGACCGTTGATCGGCGGCGGAATGGCGACATCGGTGGGAATCGGCTGGGCGCAGAGCAACTGGCTGCTGCCGGGTGCGAGTCGCCACGATTGCCGTGTCAGCCCGGAATCCCCGCGCAACAGGTCGCCCGCCACGCGATCGCCCGGGCCTGCAAACACCCCACCGGTCGGGGCCGCCACCAGACTCGGCAGGCGCACGAAAGGGGCCTCCGGCTGGCTGAGGTAGCTGCTGCCCGCCAGCAACGAAATCGAGAGCATGCGGTTGGTGCGATTGTGCGCGAGCAAGCCCAGCACCAGCAGGCGATCGCCGGGGCGGGCGTCCTTGGCGATGTGGTGCGAAAAGACCGTGAACAGACCACTGACCGGGTGGGACAGAAAGGCCTCCCGCGGCGCGCCAGGCAGCGGCCGCATGGTCGAGAGCGTGATGCCGGGTTCCGTGATGATTTCCGGCGAGTTGCTGTTGAACACGGGGCGATCGTCGAGCCGGCCTGGCAAGGGGGCGATCGCCGTGGGGACGGCGCGGGTCGTGCTCGGCGGGCGGGGCATGCCGGGGGGGCGATCGCCGTGTTGCAGGTGCTCGGTCAGGGGGGCGCAGGCTGGGAGCGAGACCAACAGCATCAGAAAAGTCAGCGGGACAGCGCACAGCAGCCGAGTTGTGTGCGCAGTGCTGAAAGGGGGTGAATTGACTGGCATCAGGGTGTGAAGGCTCAACAAGGCGCTTCCGACACGAGAGGTGTACTGGCCAAGCATCCCGTGTTCAAATGGCGTCCGGACATGGTACACCTGAGTATTTGCCTCGTCGAGAAAATGTGATTGTGCACCAGGAGGCACGGGATTCTTCTGGTTTAGTGAAATGAGTGTTTCGGAGCCTATTCTGACTCGCTCTGTAGGCAGACCGTGTGTACAACATAAGTCCCCGCGCCACTACGTGGCGATGAGACCTTCCCCACTTGCCCCCCCAGGGGGCGCTCGCTGAATCCCGTGATTGAAGCTGCCAAACAGAGTGTCATCGAGCATTTTCTGGCCAGTGCGGCGTTGAAGCAGCGCACGCTTGAGACCTCCTTGGATTCGGTCTTGGAGGCCGCGACGTTGATTGCCGATGCCTTCATTAGGGGGCACAAGCTGTTGATCTGCGGCAATGGAGGCAGTGCTGCAGATTGTCAGCACCTTGCTGCGGAATTTGTTTGTCGACTGGATCTGCGGCGCGTGCGAAGGGGGTTGCCAGCGCTGGCGCTTACCACGGACACCTCAGTGTTGACTGCTCACGCCAACGATGAATCGTTTGACACTGTCTTTGCGCGTCAGGTAGAAGCGTTGGGCTCCCCCGGTGATGTATTGCTTGGAATTTCCACCAGCGGTCGTTCGGTCAACGTCGCGCTGGCGTTGCAGGAAGCGTGCCGTATGAAGATGCGAGGCGTTCTCCTAGCAGGGGAAACCTTGGACCGAAGCATGTCCGCGGATGTCTTTGTGGTCGTTCCCTCAAGCAGCACCCAACTTATCCAGGAGACGTTTCTCTCCATCGAACACAGCTTGGTGGCTCTCGTTGAACGCATCATGTTCCCGAACCTCTAGAACAAAGAATCGCCTGAAACGCTTCCGTCTGAGAACTCAAGAGCGTTGGCGGTGTTGTCGAAGATTCTGAACAAGGCCGCCCTGAGTTGACGGACGTGTCGAGGTCCGAGAATGAGGTCTTGATGCCACTCGATGTTGTTAAACCTGTGGACAACCCCGATTTCATCAGTGTCTTGGTGGCATCCAGGGGACGTCCGGAGGCCCTTGGCCGATATCTGCTATCCGTTCGCGACACCGTCGCCCGTCCAGACTTGATTGATGTATGGGTGTACCGGGACAACGATGACGAGTCAGAAAGTTTGGATCTGCAGAAACTCGTGGGTCCTATCATAAAAGTTCACGTGATCGAAGGTCCCCCACTTCTGACACAAGGCGAAATTTGCAACACATTGCGACGGGCCTGCACGAGTAATCCTGGGATCTATTGCCCAGGTGGTGACAAGTTGCGATATGAGACTTTTGGATGGGATGAGGAGGTCAGGCAAGCATTCTCTTATTACCCCGACCGGTTAGCCTTGGTTTTTCTCAGGGATCAGATTAATGGTAAGAATTTCGCCTCAACTTTCTTGATCAGTGCTGAATGGGCAAACGCGTTGGGCAGAATTTTTACGGAGTATTTTCCATTTTGGTACGATGATACCTGGCTTAATTCATTGGCTCAGATGATTGGGCGCTTCCATCCTCTTCAATCAACCTTGCGGGTCCAGATAGGGGAAACGCAACGGATGCAGAATCTCTTGTTCTGGGAGCAGTTCTTCAACTGTACGTTCCCTGTTCGCGTGAAGGAATCTGAGCGCTTGCGCGAATTACTGATTCCGACTAGGCACGACGATGACACTGCCCTGACTGAGGCGGTCAACACGCTGCATGCGGTTTGGCGAGAGTCGTCTCAATTACCCCCGATGCGGAAGATTCAGTTGGTTCAACTTGAACGGCGCCAGTCGAAACGGCTTCGCACGTCAAATCCGCGTGATGCTGGCGATTCTGTTTACCGTTTGGTCGAAAGAAGGGCCGCCGAATTGCTGCGGCAATGGGCGGCTGCTGATCGCGATGAGGAAAGTCAGCAACGGTTCGCGAAAGGCTTGCGGTTGACCAGTGATGCCGCCGAGGCACATGTTGCCGAAGCGATGGAATTTTTGAAGACGGGAGATCTCAGCGCTGCCAAGCAAATCGCCGGAGATTTGCTTGAGCGATTCCCGAACTTTCCTGAAAGCCACGAAGTCTGGGCGCGTGTTTTGAGTGCTGAACACAGACTTGAAGAGGCTGAGTCAGCCTTGAGAGGGGCGCGCAAATTGTTTCCGCTTTACATCGGTATCCTTCACCTGCACGGCGCGGTTTTGTTTTGCTTGAATCGTCTGGGTGAGGCCAGCCTGGTCTTTGACCAACTTGCCGGCTATGTTCGAGAAGGTACCTGGACGCAGCAAGATGGGTTGATCAACCTCGGCCAATTCGAATTGACCCGGGAGAATTATCATCAGGCCCTCGAGTGGTTTCAACTCGCGGTCCATAGGGATGACTCCGACGTGGACGCCTGGTATGGTGTGTTGGCCGCTGCACAGCAACTTGGTCTGACGTCGGAACGAGAAAAAGCTTTGCTTCGCATTCGGCGGCTAAAGGGCTCGGCTGACACAGCCGTCGGAGAGCATTCATTGCAAGGGGCCTGATGCTCAAGCGTCGCCATTGCCCTGTGAGGGCCGTTCGTATTGGATAAGATGCGGCAGCCAAGTATCAGAGGCCAGTACCATGCCCAGCCCATCTAACGCCGAAAGCCTCAGAGAATCTCTTCTCTACCAGTGTCTGCGCATTCGCATGGTAGAAGAAAAGATCATCGAGTTGTATCCGACCGATCAGATTCAAAGCCCTGTACATCTCTCTATCGGTCAGGAGGCAGTGGCTGTAGGTGTCTGCGCACATCTCCGTCGAGATGATTGGGTCTTTATCAACTATCGCGGCCACGCCTTTTACCTGGCAAAAGGCGGGCCGTTGCCGGCGTTTTTCGCTGAGTTGATGGGCAGACGGGATGGGTTGAGCAAAGGAAAAGCCGGTTCAATGCATCTGGCGGCTCCAGATTGTGGTGTCATCGGGGCTTCCGCAGTGGTGGCCTCGTCGATCTCTCACGCGGTGGGAGCGGCACTGGCATCAAAAATTCGAGGCGAGACCGGCAGGGTTTTTGTTGCCAATTTCGGCGATGGGGCTATGGAACAAGGTGTGTTTCACGAGTCCCTGAACTTTGCCGCGTTGCATCAGGTTCCTGTTCTCTTCCTGTGTGAAGACAATGGATTGGCCGTGCATACATCCTGCTCAGCCCGGCAGGCTTTCTCCGTGCGGCGCCTCATTGAAGCCTATGGCATCGCTTATTATGAGTTGAAGGAGGGCTATGACCCTGAGAATGTCAGGGCACTGGCTGGGGTCGCAATCGAAAAGGTTCGCCAAGAGCAGTGCCCCGTATTTATCAAGGTTCACACGGCCCGCTATCGTGAACACGTCGGGCCGGGGGAGGACTTCCACGCAGGCTATCGCTCCGAAGCAGAGATGAACGCTTGGAAGGCCAAAGACCCCCTGATGCAGTCCTCCTCGGTACTCGATTCATATCGAGCTGTAATCACCACGGAAATTGAAGCGGCTTTACAGATGGCCAACGCATCGCCGTTGCCGACGCTGGAGGATTTGTTGACAGATGTCCTCTAGGACCTATCGAGATGCGCTCGCTGATGCCATGAACTGGGCCATGGAAGCCCACGACCACACTCTGATCATTGGCCAAGGCGTGTCGGACTTCAAGGGGCTTTTTGGCACAACCAGTGGCTTGGCGGAACGCCATCCCAATCGCGTGATCGAAACTCCGTTGGCAGAGGACTCCATCGCTGGCATTTGTATTGGGGCTGCACTCAACGGAATGTATCCCATCAATACCCACATTCGAGCTGATTTTGGCCTGTTGGTGTTTAACCAGTTAATCAACCTCGCTGCAAAATATCGCTACATGTTTGGCGGTCTGTTTGAAGTCCCCATGATGATGAGAATGATCATCGGTCGCAGTTGGGGGCAGGGTGCACAGCACTCTCAGAGTTTGCAGTCTCTTCTGGCCCATATTCCAGGGCTGGTTGTGGTCATGCCGGCCTCGCCACAAAGCATCCTATCCAGTTATCGATTTGCCATCGAGAAACATCGAGGCCCAGTCGTCATGTTTGAGCATCGTCTCATGTATGAATTGGAATTTGAGGAGAGACAGCTGGATTCAGAAATATCTATCTTCGGTTCTTACAAAATCCGTGAGGGGACGGATGTCACCATTGTTGCAACTTCTGTGATGTTGCTGGAGGCGAACCGGGCGGCCAACTACGTGGCAGATTATGGCATCTCTGTTGAAGTGATCGATCTGCACTCGGTGTCGCATCCGGATTATGCAATGATTCTGAGCAGCGTGAGCAAGACGGGGCGGCTCCTCGTCGCTGACACTTCTTGGGTGGCTTATGGCGTTTCAGCAGAGGTCAATCGCGCGATTAACGAGGTCGACCCCGGTATGCTCAAGGCCCCAACCGTGAGTTTGGGGATGCAGCCATCGCCCTGCCCGACTGCCAAGGCGTTGGAAGATCTGTACTACCCGGATATGCACGACCTGGTCGATGCAATTGCCAAATTGTATTCCGCAGACTCAAACCACCGAATACCGTTGCCTGCCAAGCAGCCGATACGAGATTACTACAAACATTTCAGCGGCCCATTTTAGGCGGGATGATGGGAGACTTTTAGGCCGTGACCTTATTGAGATGCCGTTCGTGGTGAGCGCGACGAGCATTCAAGGCCTCAAAATCGACCTTGATGTTTAGGGCAGGCCGAAACACGAATCCCGATGTCGCTGAAGCGCCCCTCAGCCACAGCGTCCGAAGGTCTGGAGTTCTCAACTACGACACCTCTCGTCACGCAGAGGGCTATTTCTTGGATGCCAATGGAGATATTGTCAATGTTAAGTCCGAGCCAACTCAACGAAAAATCGAGAGAGTTGAGAATTGATATTCTTCGGGCAGTACATTCGGCTGGGAAAGGACATATTGGAGGAGCCTATTCCATCGTTGAAATACTGGTAAGTCTTTACTACGGGAAATTTCTTCGGTTTGACCCGGCCAACCCTCTGTGGGGCGGTCGTGACCGATTTTTGTTGAGTAAGGGACACGCCGGTATCGCGCTCTATGCGGTCCTTGCCGATCTGGGCTTTTTTTCGCGGGAAGAAATGCCGTATCTCAATCAAGGCCAACTCCTCGGCGAACATCCTGACCCTCGAATTCCCGGAGTTGAGTTCCTCTCTGGCTCGCTTGGCCACGGATTGCCGATAGGATGCGGGATGGCGCTCGCTGACAAGCTTGACGGGAACAATCGAAAGACCGTGGTCCTGATGGGAGACGGAGAGTGCTACGAAGGGTCTGTTTGGGAGGCGGCTATGTTTGCTGCTCACCACGAGCTACATCATCTGTGTGCCATTGTTGACCGCAACCGGCTGATCACTCACGGCTCCACGGAGAGTATCAACCGCCTTGAACCTTTCGCGAAAAAATGGATGGCTTTTGGCTGGGATGTGCGAGTGATTGATGGCCATCAATTCGAAGACCTGAATTCAGCCTGGGCAACTCACTTCTCAAAGACGTCGGGCAAGCCAAGCGTGGTCATCGCGAATTCCGTCAAAGGAAAGGGAGTGTCATTCATGGAAAATCAACCAGAATGGCACCACGGAGGGATAGATTTAGACCGGTTTGTATTGGCCTTGGCTGAGCTTCAAGACGGGAAATAAAATCTCAAATGACTGTGGACATGCGCGATGCGTTTTTTGAGACATTAGTTCATTTTGCAAGGCAGGACGAACGAATTGTTCTGCTAAGCGCCGATCATGGTGCATTTGCGCTACGGGAATTTGAAACATCCATGCCTGAACGTTTTGTGAACGTCGGGATTGCAGAGCAAAATATGATTGGTGTGGCGGCTGGGTTGGCGTCCAGTGGAAAGATTGTGTTTGCTTATGGGATTAGCCCGTTTGTAAGTTTGAGAGTCTTGGAACAACTGACCCTGGATGTCGCGGCCATGCAATTGCCCGTTAGCATCGTGAGTGTGGGTGCCGGTTTCACCTATAGCACCGACGGTCCTACTCATCACGGATTGCAGGAATTACCCGCCGTGATGACAATTCCGGGACTCACGGTGCTGAATTCATCAGACCCTCACAACACCGGTGCCTTTGTGGAATTTGCTATCAATTCTAAGAGGGCCAATTACATTCGTATCGAGAAAGGTGTTTTGCCCAATCTCAAACTTGATTCCGAATTCTCGGTGGAAACAGGATTTTCGGTGGTCAAGAAATCTGGAAGAGTCTTGTTCATTTCCACAGGGGCGATCGTTCATGAATTGTTGGAGGTTCTCCCGGCTATTGAGCAAGGTATTGGACAGCAAGTGTCCGTGATTGACCTCTTCAGGCCGAGCTCGGTATATGGTGATGATTTCCTGGCGCTTCTTTCCAATGCTTCGAAAATTTATACTCTAGAAGAATCCTACTCCAATGGAATTGGCCAACTGGTGGGCTCCCTCGTCGCAACCAATTGTTTGAAGATACCCTTCAAAATGATCGCCCCAGAGAGCAAGTTTTATTACATTTCGGGTGACCGACGCTTGTTGCGAAAAATCGGGAAGGTAGACTCGGCGTCCATACTTCAAACCGTTATTCAAGACCACTGAGGGCAGTTCGCTCGGTGACCTGTGGGGTGAGCCCCTGGCGGTTGGCTTTGGTTTGGTGTAGGCCTTCCAAACGTTATGCCGGAGCGAAACTGCCACGCAGATCGGGCATCAGATTGATTCAATGGAGAACCATTTCCCTGAGTTGACCTTGCTGGCAAACCAGAATTTTGACTGGCAGCCTGAGGGCCCGGAGGTCCTGCGAACTGCCTGTTTGTTACGCTCCCTGAATGGGTAGAGGAATTTCCTGATCAGGTTGTCAGGGCTCTCTTCTGCAACGTATGAAGAGCCTTGAAGTCTTTTTCTCTCATGTCAAGGCATCCTCCAGAAGCTTGTTCCGGGTGAGCACAGAAGTTGGCAATGATGGCTGTTCTGTCCCTGCCCCGAGGTCTTGCGCCGCGGTGTAATTGCAAGGTGTCCAGTAATAGCATGTCTCCATAGGCCAGTTTTGGGGTCACTCTCCGCGCGAATGGAAACTTATTTTCAATGTCCTCTTCCGACCATCTGTCTTGGTAGTGATAATTTCCTTGTTCAAAGAAGTGGCTTCCCTCGATAAAGCGCGTGACTCCAGTATTTGAGTCTATCTCATCGAGGAAGATGAATGCCTTTAGCATTCGGAAAGCATCGATATCTATATGCCACAGCTGTGTATTTGTTTCGGGTAATTGGTTAGCCCACGTCCTTTGCACTTTGACATATGTGAGTAGCGGGAAGCATCCAAGATATTCTTGAGCGGTCCGGAGCAGACGAAGATCTAAAATGACGGGTAAGAGGGCTGCCACGTTTTTAAGAGGAGTCTTCAACTGGATGTAGGAAGTGTTCTCTTTCAGGTATTGAGTGCCCAGAGACACCTCGTACTCACTTAGTCTCGGTAATGACTCAATCTCTCTCAGAGTTTGCTTCTCTGTTTGGCCTGTACGAGGGGGGACCCGTATGGGGCTTTGTATACACTCAGGTTCTCCGAAACATCGGTCGATTTCGAGCTTCAGGTGATTGAGCGTCTCTGCCTTGAAGAATGACCTTGCAACGGCGTGATGGTGGGCACGTAGGTCTGTTGTGACTTCTTCGCTATAGTTTGGCATCCTGGGCCAATTTGAGACAGTCGGCCGAGCTTCACGGCCTGAGTGGAAAATGCTCTCAAGAGACTTCAGGTATTCCTCGGAGATGGAATTGAGTGGCATGGAAACGGCCCCAGTTGATGATTCTCCAAATTCGGCTGGCTCGAATAAGTCAACGTGAATACACTAGTACGTCTTGTTTCGACTGCTCAGCCAATCCTGGATCTTTTGGATATTGCCAATAATCTGTTCACGGGTAAAGGTCGGCCCCCAGGGACCATCCGGCTTATATCTGAAGGGGAGTCCCACTTCTTCGTCCTTTGAAAACCTGTAGAGGAGGTGAGCGTGTTTGCTCAGGTCCTGGTCAATCATCTCTATCCCATAGGATTCAGGGTCCTTGGCGATCGGGGAACCTGGCACCGGACAGAATCCCGATACTGAGGCGAAGTCCGGGTCAATTTCCTCCAAGAATTTAACAGTCTTCTCGACAATGTCGGCCGATTCTCCCGGAAGACCCAAAATCAGGCAGATCTTCACCTTGATCCCAAACTCTTTGGCGTCTGCGAAAAAACGACGAATACCAGTGAGATTCTGCCAGTCTTTCTTGATGATCTTCATGACCTTTGGGTCAACAGTTTCCACGCCAACGGAGAGTTCCACACATCCAGACTCCGCGGCGAGTTTCAATTGCTTGGTGGAAGCCAAGGTGGTCGTTTGCCCTCTCCAAATCACCCCCTCGTCTTTCAAAATGTTCAAGCACTGCTCAGATATTTTGGGGCTTGGGTGAATCGCTACTTCGTCGCGTAAATTAATAGCTTTGATTTTATAGGTTGATTTAAGATATTGAATTTCGCTTCTAAGCATCTCCGGGTGCCTGACCTGGAGTTCATTGGGTACATTGTAAACGCAGAATCCACATCGATAGATACAGCCTCGCGACATGTAAATTGACGTGGCTGGCTCTTCGCCGTACTGACTGAATAATTTGCTATTTATCACTCGTTCCGCTGGCAGAAGGGACCTGTCCGGATAAGGCGTTGAGTCGAATCTATCGACTTTATAGTCGCCACGAAACAGTCTTTGACTGGAATCACCGACTGAATTGATTGCTTCCCACAAGGCTGACTCCCCTGGGCCTGTGACGACCTTATCAAAATATTCGAGCGCTCTGGCTGTGCACATATCCACGTGCGTTCCGCCTGCGATTGTCACGCATTGTGCGTCTCGAGATTTGAGCGATGCTGCGATCGCCTCAAGTTCGATGGCATCTCCTGACTTCATGATCCAGAAGAGATAGATTTTTCGCTCTGGGATTTTCTCCAGGAAGCCTTCTTGAGGGCCAGTCGGACCTTCGCCTCGGAGGTCAAAAATCTCAACCTCGATTCCCTTATTCGCTTTATTTAATACGGTCGCATAATACATTTCCCATAGGGGCTGTAGTTTGAAAGGGTCGGCCCAGTAATGCCACGACGGAACGATGAACCCGGCTTTCACGACGGCACCTCTATGTTAAGGATGGCGGATATGACTTGATCGATACCCAGGATTTCTCCCAGGAATTCCTTGAATGCCCTTGGGCGGAAGACATAACGTTTCCTGCTTTTATCAAGAGGCAATGTGGAGATCTGCGCTGGTCTTTGCGTGTCTTTGAATTGCACGATTGGGTTGGCCCCCGGATAAAGTGCACGCACGAGTTGAATTGCTTCGGAAATAGATATCTCGGCCCCGGAGCCCACGTTGTAGGCCTCATAGGATGAAGGAGTCGGAGGGATGCCCATTTCTTCAACGATGAGTTCCGCCAGGTCCATCGCGAAGATATAGTCGCGCTTCAATTCAGGCTGAAATATGGTGATGGTTTCACCGCTTTTTGCTGCCAGTATCGAGCGAACTGCGTGGTGGCTATGGTTTTCTCTGTACAGTTTCAGAGGGCCCAGCACGGTTGTCGGTCTCATCACGCGGACGTCCGTCGCGCTCAATGATGCGAAAGCTTGTAGTTGCATTTCAAATGCCCTTACGGCGTAACCAATCGCGGCACTTTGGGGGGAATCGATGAAAAAAGAGTCTTCACTCGCGTTGACTCGCCCTGAATAACCAGTCGAAGAGCTAAGCCAAATGAGTTTCCCTGGCTGAGTTGCGATGCAGTATTTCAGCACGGCAAGGTTGGTGTCTGCGTGTTCCAACAGTGGTTGAAGTTTCTGGTCTGAGGGCTGAACGCCGGGAAAAATGTTGTTCGCCAGATGAATCACGCAGCCAGGATTTCTTTCCAACGCCTCCAGAGTAGACTCAGAACTGTCCCATCGAACGAGTCGCACGTTTTCAGTCTGTCCCAGTTTGTATTGCGGCACGCGCGTTCGGTAGGTTGCCACCACGGGGGCCCCGCGTGCTGCAAGTAGGTTCAGAACATAATTTCCAATTAATCCCCCCGCTCCCAAAAGTAGGACCGGCTTCTCAGGTGAGATACATGGAGGAGCGATGGGAATAGGCAGCCCGCCAGCCTCCATTTCATCGAATGTCGGATTCAAAGCGCTCTCCCCTAATGGGCTCAAACCGTTGCCTGCTAGGTTGGCGTGGGTGAAGGAGTGCCAAGGTCACGTGTTCCTGCTGGCCCATTGGAGGGGGAATTGTGTTCGGTGCGGGCCAGTGACACAGGCCATGCTCCTTGGCCCCAAGCGATTCGAATGCAACAAGTCTGGCTTGGTTTACCGCAAAAAATTTGAGGGCTATCGAGTTTCCGCAGGATGGTCCGGTTTCCATTGCACGTTTTGGGACGGGCAAGGTTCCGTGAATTTTGGCTGAACTCTATTCGACGACAAAATATGATGTCCTGGACGCATAGGGATACCGTTTCAAGCGTACGTTGTTCAATCCAAAGACTTCCAGAAGGGCTTCCGTTTCACCCGGGGAGTCCGGATCGTTCAATTCATCGAAGCCGAGCACGCTGCCTTTCACCAAGCGAGGCTTGATCGCTTCAAGACACGCCTTGGTCGGGGCATAAACGTCCAAGTCGAAGTAGGCTAGGGCGATGATGGTTTCACGATGTTTATCTAAATATTCTGGCAGGGTTTTTGTTGCATCTCCCCCAATTATTTCAAATTTCCGAATATGTCCCAGCGGATTGTCCTGCTCCTGTAACCGCATGATGTGTTCCAGGTAGGTCTGATAATTTTCACTGACCCGGAGGTGCCCCACCCTCATCATGTCGGAATGACCGTCTTGAGCGTCAATTTTCAAGAAGCCGGTGAAGGTATCAAATCCTATGATCTTGCGATGACGATTGAAGGGTTCATAGATTCCACGCAGGGCTGAAAATTGTGCCAGGTTCGGACCCCACCTTGTGCCAAACTCCATCACAACACCCATGACGTCGACAATCTGTCGATAGATGTGGTCCATGAAAAGCAGTCGGGCCAATGATTTCGAGTTGAGAAACAGCCCTAGATTCGAGAGGATTTGATCATCTGGTATCGGACAGCTTCGAAAGTGGCTTGCAAATTCTTCACGTAAGATTCGCTCCTGGTAGCTTGAGTAGTTCTTGACGCTCAGGTCATTGCTATGGTGCGACTTGCTGCTGTCTTGATTCATTTTTTGCCCATTCTTATATAGGCGGGGACCGGTCGTTCTCCGTTGAACGCGATGACCCAAGCCCAGTACCGCAGTCTTCCCTCAATTAAATCATATGGAAATTCGTCTCTGGGGTCATCATTTTTTACCAACCTTACTGGTTTGGTAGGTTCCCCTTGTCTGATGAATTCAGCCAATTCTGTTGGACTGGGTGACAGGCCCAGCGTGTTCGACAGCGCCTCTTCCCGAGTCTGGTAGACCTTCTTGTTGCCTTCGCCTGCCAAACTCACCCGAATATGACCGGGATCGATCCAGGCAGGTTCACGTGAACAGACCTGTGCAATGGCCTCTTTGTCTTCCTGAGATAACTTGAAATCGGTAGACGCTGCATTTTGTCGAACGTGCTCTACACGGACGGCCTTTGGTATCGCAATGACCGACGGCTGCGATGTCAGCCAATTCAGGGCAATCTGGGAGGGGGTTCGCTGATATTTCTCTGCCAAGGTGGAGAGCAGCTGTCGACCATCATCACCGTCAACCGTTCTCCCCTTGTCCAAAGGGCTGTAGGCAAGGACCAGTGCGTCGGTCGAGAGGCAATGCGGCATGATCGAGGTTTCGATGAATCGGTCGAATAGATTGTATTCAACTTGGTTGCTGAAAATCTGACCTCTCAGCAGTTTCGACTGTGCGACGTGCATTTCTCGAGCAGAAAAGTTCGATAATCCAATGTGCCTTATTTTTCCTTGGTCACGGAGATGTTCCAGGGCCCGGAGAGTTTCTTCGATCGGTACGGTCGGGTTAGGCCAATGAATCTGGTAAAGGTCGATGTATTCTGTCTTGAGGCGTCTCAGCGAACCCTCGGCCGCGCGAATCACCCCCGGAAACTCGTGATTTTCGGGTGAAAATTTCGTCGCGATGAAGACCTTGTCGCGCTTACCGCGAATGACTTGGCCCACGATTTCCTCTGAATGTCCTGATGCGTATCCTTCAGCCGTATCAAGCAGGGTCATCCCCAGGTCAATCCCAAGCTCCAGGGCATAAATTTGCTCTTTGCTGCGGGCCGACTCAGCCCGTTCATCCTCCCCAATGCCACTGCAGCCCTGTCCGACAATTGGTAATTCTTCACCAGTTGGGATTGCAATACGTTTCACGATTATCAACCAAGCCTGTTCAAGTACGGATTCTCTTTGGGAGCCGGCGGGCTCTGCTCATCTATCCGTTGGGATAGCCAGCAGGGTTTGCAAGGCAATCGTTCGAATTGCGCTGTTAGATGTCTGCGCCCTGACCGAGGCTCCCCGGGTAGCCCACACACGTGCAAGACTGGTCGCTCTCGAGGTCGGAATGCTTCGTTTCACGTGTTTTGCCCGATGCCGCGATGTTCAGCCACCAGCGTTCTACAGGCCCCGATGGGGCGTTACACAATTAAACACGCGCAAGTGAACTCGAACAGCAACTTGGTCACCGAGTTGCAAAAAATCTTCGCCTTCCAGTCCGCCAGATGTCGGGAGTTCAGTTGTGCGCAGACAGTTTGGCGCGGGGGCCTTTTCCGATCTATCAGTCGCTCAACCCCAGTTCGTAAAAACCTCTGGGGGCCATCGAGAATTTGAAGTAGAATGGGTGGGCTCCTCCAGGGGCGTTCTGAACTGCCCACACGGCCGCTAAACCCTGGCTGGTCCGGTCCGAGGTGGTCCCGTTCGGTCGGTCGAGCGGGGATTTCTGGATTCGCTCGAATTGCGTAGCTCAAGGGACTGGCTCAATTGCGTCCAAACGAGGTTTTCGCACATTGCTCGTGAATGTGGTGGGCCAAACCGTGTCGCTTCCCGATGAGATGCTCAAATTTTTTGAAGGAAAGCGCTGCCTTATCACGGGGGGCACGGGCCTGATCGGAAGAGAGGTCACCCGCCTCCTTGCTGGGGCCAACGCTCGCATACGTTTGGTGTCACTAGACCAAGTGACTGTGCATCCAGAGGTGGAGCATGTCTATGGAGACCTCACCGAGCTGACGTTTTGCTTGGAGCAAACGTCGGGCATCGACTACGTATTCCATTTGGCTGGTCTCAAGGGTTCCATCGAGGTCACGCAATCGAAGCCCGCCAGTTTCCTTGTGCCCTTGTTGATGTTCAACACAAATGTCTTAGAGGCTGCGCGGCGCAACCGTGTACAGAAGCTCGTCTATACCAGTTCCATCGGTGCCTACAGCAGCACGGAGATATTCGTCGAAACCGAGAATCGAGATGGCCCTCCCATGGACACCTTCCCCGGTTGGGCAAAGCGTATGGCTGAATTGCAAATTCAAGCTTATCGCCAACAGTGTGGTCTGGACTGGTCAATCGTTCGCCCTTGCAATGTTTATGGCCCTGGAGATAATTTTGACCCAGACAATGCCATGGTGATTCCATCGTTGATGATGCGGATACATCGAGGTGAAAATCCCGTCACGGTATGGGGTGATGGCTCGGCCGTTCGGGACTTTGCATACAGTCGCGACGTGGCATTGGGAGTCATTCAGGCGCTTTACTACGGGACCCGAGGCGACTTCGTCAACTTGGGAAGTGGGATTGGTTACAGTGTTCGACAGCTAGTTGAAACACTGCGGGAATTTCTCGACTTTGAATACGTCTTCGACACCAGCAAGCCGTCCGGGTTTCCCCGTCGAGTGATGGATATCAGTCGCGCTCGCGATTGGATTCAGTACAATCCGGTCACCCCTTTACGCCAAGGCTTGGAGGAAACCTGGAACTGGTTCCAGCAAAACCAAGATGAATATCTACGCAAGCAGAATTATTTCAAAGACTAGCGCTCGACTGTGACCACCGCATTCATTACTGGCATTACAGGGATGGTGGGGTCGCACCTTGCGGACTATCTCCTGGCCCACACAGAATGGAATGTGGTGGGCCTGGTACGTTGGCGCAGCCCTCTTGATAACGTGGCACATTTGCTGGACCGAGTGAACCGCGGGGATCGCGTGGCGCTTGTGTACGGTGACCTGAAAGATTCCATCTCCCTCGATCGGGCGATTGATCAGTTCACACCGGATGTTATCTTTCATCTAGCAGCCCAGAGCTTTCCCAAAACCAGTTTCGACGCGCCACTCGATACGCTCGATACCAACATTCTTGGCACGACCAGGCTTCTCGAGGCTATTCGGCGGAGCGTGCCAGGGGCTGTGGTGCACGTATGCGCCTCTTCTGAGGTCTTCGGGCGGGTTCCGAGGGAGAAGTTGCCCATTGACGAGGATTGCACCTTTCACCCGGCATCTCCCTATGCGATTTCGAAAGTCGGGACCGACCTTATTGGTCGTTTCTATGCCGAAGCCTATGGCATGACCGTGATGAGTACGCGCATGTTCACGCACACGGGGCCTCGAAGAGGGGATGTTTTCGCTGAATCGTCGTTCGCTAAACAGATTGCACTAGCAGAGGCGGGATTTCTTCCGCCCGTCCTGAGAGTCGGCAACCTCAAGAGTTTGCGCACGGTAACGGATGTGCGTGATGCGGTGCGCGCCTACTACTTGCTGGTGACCGTCAATCCTCAGGCCGGTGCCTTTTATAATATTGGTGGCAACCATAGTCTTGAGGTCGGCGCAATTCTGGAATATCTGATCGGGTTGTCTCCCTTGAGAGAAGAATTCAGAGTCGAAGTCGACCCCGACAGACTTCGCCCTATTGATGCCGATTTACAGGTTCCGAATACTGAAAGATTCCGGCAGCACACAGGTTGGCGCCCTGAAATTCCATTCGAGCAGACCATGAGCGACCTGCTGAACTACTGGCGTAAGCGGGTGAAAACTGAGGGTGGTCGATTCTTGCTGCGCTAGGTGTACATGCCGTGTTTGCTGAATTTAAGCCCGTTTTCGAAACCGAGTATTTTAATTTGGAAGCCGCGCCGGAGGAGCCCTGTCGCGGAAATGGTCCCTACTATCGAATGACTGGGCCTGACTCAGTTATTTGTTGCGTCTTGGATCAAGATGATCGCTTTGTGATGGTTCGGCAATACCGACCGAACCTGGAAACCGTCACCCTTGAGATTCCCGCCGGTGGAATTGAACGCGGAGAAAGCCCATTGGTTGCTGCTCGACGAGAAATTTTGGAGGAAACGGGATTGAGGTGCCCTTTGTTGCCATTGGGGAAGTCATTCAGCCTGATGATGAATCGAACTAGCATTATGGACCACCTGTTTTTTGGCATGTTTCCCGAGCGCACGCCACATTTTGTGCCCGAGCCAGGAACGGAGATTGTACTTGTGCCGCGGTGTGACCTTTTGCAGTTTGCACTTCGTGGTGAGTTCCTCCAAATTGCTGGTTTGGGCCTTCTTCAACTGGCAGGGGGAATCTTGCAACTCGACCTGTGGCGCAGTTCACTGAGGGAGGTCGGAGAGCGCTTTTGTCGCGCTCCGGAGGTTAACTGGGCGAGCAGTGAGTAACTTTCCCACCGTCGCAGTCATTCTGGCAGGCGGATTGGGAACCCGCCTGCGTGATACCGTGCCTGACCTGCCCAAGCCGATGGCCCCTGTGGCCGGTCGGCCTTTTTTGGAGCACCTTTTGCTGTACTGGGTTCGGCAAGGGGTGCGCCGCTTCGTGTTATCGGTAGGCTATCGTCACGAGGTGATAGAGTCTCACTTCCGGGACTCGTATCTCGGTTGCTCCATCGTCTATGTCAGGGAGCCGAGGCCACTGGGGACGGGGGGCGGGCTCATGTTGTGTCAGCGTAACCTTCAACTTCGCGAGCCTTTTATTCTGCTGAACGGCGATACTTTTTTCAAAGTCGCCCTGCAGGACCTTCATCAGCAGGCCCAAGTGCAGGGTGGTGATTGGGTGATTTCACTGTTCCCTACCACCGATGTGCGGCGCTACCTTCCGGTCACTATCGCGGCAACGGGTCGTGTCGAATTTTCCAATTCCGCTGCCCATTCCAAAACCTCCGGTTTGCAACTGGCGAACGGTGGTGTTTACTGGGTGCATCCGCGCGCCTTGGACCCCTTCATACGACACGAAGGTTACCTTTCCTTGGAAGGGGAAATTTTTCCTCGATGCCAAGAGCTTGGCCAACACGTCGTAGGGTTGACGTCTGACGCCACATTCATAGATATCGGGGTGCCGGCTGATTATGCTCGAGCACAGGTCTTGAGCTGTTTTGAGTACGCGAGATTGGATTGAACGTGCAAGTACAGACAACGAATTTGGATGGCGTCAAACTTATCACCCCGCCCACGAATTTTGAAGACTTTCGCGGAAATTATGTGGAATTGTTTAATGCCAGGCTCTATCGTCAGGTCGGCATAGACCTCAACTTCATTCAGGATGACATTTCAACCTCCCGGCAGCACGTCTTGAGAGGCATCCATGGTGATTCTAAGACCTGGAAGTTAATCTCCTGCCTGCACGGAGCATTCTATCTGGTGGTCGTGAACAATGACCCCGAATCTCGGCAGTTTAAACATTGGCAGGGATTCACCCTTTCGGATCGTAATCGTCTGCAGGTTCTTGTCCCGCCAATGTTTGGCAATGGTCACCTGGTGCTGACCGAGTTGGCCATTTTTCACTACAAGCAGACCACTGAATATGACCGGAGTGGACAATTCACCATTCATTGGGATGACCCGGAATATCAGTTCTGGTGGCCGGTCAAACATCCGATTCTCTCTCTGCGAGATGAGGGCGTAGGGCGGTGATGGCACCAGACTTTTTTGCAGGCAAACGCATTCTCGTCACGGGTGCTGGTGGATTCATCGGAACTCACTTGGTGCGCCGCTTGGTGGAGTTGGGGGCAGAGGTGCGTGGCACGCTTCATCAAAAGCCGCCCCAACGTCCAGAGCCAGACGTGAGGTATCTTCAGTGTGACCTCACGAAATCAGAGGATTGTCGACAGGCGACGCAGGGGATGGACTATGTCTTTATGGCCGCTGCCAATAGTTCTGGGGCGGCTGTCATGGAAAAGACACCTTTGGTGCATCTCACGCCTAACCTGGTCATGAATGCGTACATGTTGGCGGCGGCATATGAAAATGAAGTCAAAAAATTTTGCTTCATCAGTTCCAACACTGTTTACCCGGTCACTGATTTCGCGGTGAGAGAAGAGGACGCACGATTCGACTTCTTCGAGAAATATTTCATCGTCGGTTGGATGAAGCGTTTCTCAGAGGTCATGTGTGAAATGTATAGTGGCCGGATCAAAGCGCCCATGCAGACGTTAGTGGCGCGCCCGGGTAACCTTTACGGGCCCTTTGATAAGTTCACCCGGACTGAATCCAAGGTGATTGCAGCTTTGATTCGCCGGGCCATTGAGCGACAAGACCCTTACGTCGTTTGGGGGGACGGGCGCGATATCAAGGATTTTTTGTATGTGGAAGATTTCATTGACGGCCTGCTAAAGGCTTTCCCGCACGTTGAGTCGGGCGAGCCCGTCAATATCGCCTCCGGTCGCCCCGTCACGATTCGGGAAATGTTACCGATCATTTTGACGGCAGCTGACTATGCCGATGCTCGGATCGAATATGACGAGACGCAGCCCACGATGATACCCCGTCGAGAAATTAACATTGACCGAATCCAAGCCCTGACGGGTTGGGTTCCGGCCACCTCGCTGGCGTCTGGAATCCAAAAAACAGTTGCATGGTACAAGTGCGCTTATGCCGCAAAGACGCCTGAAGAGATGGCATTATGATTATTTGCCGCACACCCTTCCGAGTGTCGTTTTTTGGCGGGGGCACCGATTACCCGATTTGGTACCGTGAAAATTCGGGTGCTGTTATCAGCGCAACGATCAACAAGTACAGTTATATCACCGCCAGAAGACTTCCTCCGTTTTTCGATTTCAAGCACAGGATACGCTACTTCGAAAAGGAGGAGACCCAGACCATTCACGAGATTCGCCATCCCTCGGTTCGCGAGTGTGCACGCTATCTAGAATTTGATGACGCGTTTGAACTGGTTCACACGGCTGATCTCCCCGCTCGTTCCGGCTTGGGCTCCAGTTCCACGTTTACGGTAGGGGCCCTTCACGCTTTTCACTCGTTGAAAAATTACATGCCGACGAAGCGCGAATTGGCCCTCCAAGCCCTGCATGTAGAGCAGGAACGGATTGGAGAGGCCGTTGGTTCCCAAGACCAGGTTGCGGCCGCTTTCGGCGGCTTGAATTTAATCCGTTTTGCTGGAGTGCGTGAATTTGATGTAGATCCGATCGTGATTGCTCCGGAGCGGCTTCAGCGCCTGCAAGAGAATCTGCTGCTGTGTTTCACGGGATATGCACGCACAGCATCCGATATCGCCAGGTCTCAGATTGAGCTGACGCCCACGAAACTGAGTGAACTTCGAGCGATGAGTGATATTTGCAATACTGCCTTGGAATGTTTGACTGCTCGTGAAGACGCCTTGGATGAATTTGGAAGACTGCTAAACGAGCAATGGCGTATTAAACGTGGTCTCAGCCATTTGGTCTCCACCCCAAAAATCGATGAAATTTATGAGGCTGGACTCAAGTGTGGTGCTCTGGGCGGAAAACTGCTGGGCGCTGGTGGTGGGGGCTTCATGTTGTTTTATGCTCCCAAGGAATGCCACGCAAACATTCAGGCTGTACTGAACGAAAGGATGTTCGTCCCCTTTCGATTTGAGTTCACAGGGTCAAAAATCGTGTATTTTTCTCGCGATTGAAACAATGCATCGGCTGACGATGCCGCAGAGGGTTGCAAGTAGCAGCCTGAGGTGGTCCGGCTATCGCAATTGCCCTTGCGTTTCACCTTGTGCCGCCTGCGTCGTGGCGGCTGTGGCGTGGCTTGCGGAACGGGAGCTTGACCACTGCCCATTTTGAGTCCATCCATCCTCGGCTGCGATGATCGTCTTGTCTGCGCTTCGAGTCCATCCAGCCGCTGACGAGACTGAAAAACTCAAGTTTTTCGACGCCTGTTCCGACACTCTGGATAAGGCCCCAACGGAACTTCGTTCAGGCCGCTGTCGCGCTGCGTGATCACACCAAATCGCGATCTCAAGTGACGATGCCATGGCCCACCGGGCACGATGGAGGAACCTTCCGTGAGTGAAGACACCTTTCAATTTCCGCGGGAACGTCTGTCCCTTTGCATGATTGTCAAAAACGAAGAGGAAAAACTGGCGAGGTGCCTCCGTTCTGCACAACCTTGGGTGGGGGAAATGGTCATCGTCGACACAGGGTCGACAGATGGCACGGTGGCCATTGCAGAATCATTCGGGGCCAAGGTGGTGCATTTCCAGTGGTGCGACGACTTCGCGGCTGCACGCAACGCGAGTCTGGAGGCTGCGACCTTACCGTGGGCCCTCGTGCTCGACGCGGACGAAGAGCTAATTGTCGAAATGCCCGAGTTGTTGGCCGCGTTGGTGATGCAGTCTGGCGCGTTGCGGGCCTCGATTCGCCTCTACAGCGTCGATGAGCACGCATCGACTACTGGGGCACCCGTTCTGCGGTTGTTTGACCGCACCGACCCCACGGCTCGCTATCGCGCGCGAATCCACGAACACCTGATGCAGCCGGACACGGGGGATATTGCCTCGATCCTTCTGGATGGCCTGCGCATCCGTCACGACGGTTACCGCGCGGCGGTGGTCACTTCTCGCGGCAAGATCGAGCGGAATATTCGTCTGGCTCGTCTGCAGTTGGCTGACGCGCCTGATGACCCTCACGCGTGGTGGGCACTGGCCAGTTCGGTTCACTCCGTCGACGCCAAGGAAGCTTTTTCGGGTTACGAAAAGTGCCGCGAGTTAATGCGTGCCCAGAATCTGGGGCCCAACTTGCTGATGCTCAGCACTTATGTGCTGGGGGCTGACGCCTTGGCCGAGCTGGGACGGTGGGATGATATCCCGGCATGGCTCGACGAGGGGTTGACTGTGTTTCCCGGTCATCCCGACCTCCTGATCAGACGTGGGCGGACCTACCTGGCCAAGAGGGACTTTCAGGCGGCTGAGGCTGACCTGTTGGCCGCACGTCTTGCGAATCGGAGCGCCGAAGCCCTGCGCTATTCGGACCCCCTGCTCACCCAAGTGTTCACCCGGGTGGGGCGGGCTGAGGCGCTGCTCAATCTGGGACGTGATGAGGAGGGGGAACAGGAGTTGTTGGCGGCGGTGCCACTCACATCCGAGAGGACCGCGTCCCCGTTTACGATGCTGGTCACCCTGAAACTGAAGCAGGGCGACTACTCGAGCGCCCTTGATTTCGCTGAACGGGGTCTCGAAAGCGCCCCTAATTCGGGCGACCTGCGGCTGCTCGCGGCCAAGGCAGGCCTGGAGGTGGGGCGCTACCAGAAGGTGCTGGATATTCTGGAGCCGTTTCCGAATACCAGCGGGGTCAGCCAACTTCGGCTGAGTGCCTTATTGGAAGACGGCCGTGCGCCGGAGGCGTGCGAATTGCTAAAGGAAGCAGTCGGCGCACACGACCCTTTCTGGGCCGGATTGACGTGGCTTTGTCACGGCGCATCAGAACGTGCAGGTTTGGTCTGGACCGAAGCGGAACTGCCAGAAGAGGTGAATGACGCCACCAGGCAACTGGTGACGTTCGCTCGATTCGTCTATGTTGGGGCCGCTCAAACCAGCTGGCCCAGCTGGTCCCCCGATGCTACTCGGCAGCTACATCGCGCCCTGCGGGCACTTCTGCGCAATCAGCGCTTTGACGCGTTCGAACAACTCATCACGAAGACATCCGCGCTTCCGGCCGGGGTGTGGTGGCCCATCCGCCGAAGTTGTGGCGCGCAGTTGTGTTTGGACGGTTTCACCGAACTGGCTCTCGAAATGCTGCTGCCCGCCTGGCAGGACGAGCCAGACCAGCCAGAACTGTTGTATTGGATTGGTTACTGCGCCCTACAGGAAGGCAAGCTTGATGATGCGCATTCCCTGTGGATTGCCTGCCTCGATCGCCTCCCCGATCACGCACCCACCCGGCAAGGACTTGAGGTGCTCTCTAAATCAGGCTTCCCGGCCGCCTCGGGAGCCGTGGCGACGTGATCTGCACACTGGGGGGAAAGGGCCGGAAATTGCGCCTGATTGGCTTGGATGTAGGCACTAAAACCATCGGTGTGGCGATCAGTGATCCGCTTGGCTGGACCGCCCAAGGGGTCACGACCATTGCCCGGACCTCGCTTGACGAAGATCTCGCCGCGATCATCGACTTGATCGACGTATACAACGCTTCAAAGCTTGTGGTAGGCTATCCCCGGAACATGGACGGCTCCATTGGCGAGCAAGCTCGCTTCGTGGAACGCTTTGTGGAATCCCTCCAGGCGGCGATCGCCCTTCCCGTGGAGCTGGTGGACGAACGTCTC
>JAYKJB010000081.1 GCA_035285325.1 Candidatus Sericytochromatia bacterium | reverse complement strand
CTTCGAGGACCTGAATCTGCTCGGCGCCGTAGGCTTGCGTCACGTGGGTGGCGTCAGCCGGCAGTTCGCCATATTCGGTGGGGGCCTCGGCCGTCTCCACACCCTGGGTCATTCGCGCCTCCCGGATCGTCTCTTCGACTTCCCTGTGCGTGGGGGCCCCGCACGGTCCGCGCCGACGCTGCCCCACGGTATCATTTTACCAGTCCTGACGCGGATCAGCCACCGCTGGTTCCAGCGCCCGGCTCGATCGAGGCGACTCGCCGACCCGCCATCGAGATCAAACGGATTTACGGGGCTCGCCGTGGGTAATAAACTAGAGAGGAGCGAGCGAGGGAACGCCGCTGGCCTCCATCCCCTGGGAGCCTGGATTGCATTCAAGGGATAGGATGTTTGTGCCGATACCCGTCTCGTGGTGTCACCAGGCAAAGGATGCCTTTCGCCCGTACCGCAGGAGAGTCCCGTGTCGCGTCTCAGCCCCATCCGCCCCGCCCAGGTCGGCCTTTCCCGCTGGCGCTCCCTGTTGCTGATCAGCGCCACCCTGCTGTCGGGCTGCCAGGGCGGACGCAGCGTCTTCGCCTCGTTGACGATGGGCGCGCCCGACGGCGTGGCTCTCTCCGTGCCGCTGCCGGCCATCCAGCAAAACCCCAAGGGCCAAGACGGCTATTTCGTGATGGCCCTGCCGGACGAAGCCCCGTTCCCCAAACAGACCGTCCAGGTGGAGGGCGGGGGGTCACCCGGAAGCCTGAATACCCTTATGTCCAATAGCACCAGTGTGGTGGTCACGGCCGTCGTGCCCAACGCCAGCAAGGGCTTCGTGGTGGAAGGGGCCAACCTGGACCGGGCCTCGGTGAAATTCTTCTTCGGGACCACCGAGATGGCGGTCAGCAACCGCAAGCCGAACATGGTGACCTTGACGCTACCGGCCGGCAGTGCCAAGAGCGGCCAGCTGACGGTGCGCGATGGCAGCGCAACGGTCTATCGTCTGACCTCGGTCGACTCGCGCTCCCCCTACACCGCAGGCCGCCTGCTCATTCGCTTCCGCGACGGAGCCCCCCGCGCCACGGTCGAGTCGGCCCTGCAGGCGGCCGGCATCACTTATTATCGCTACCCCGGCATGAACTACCTGGTGGCCAGTCACAAACCCGACGTCTCCTTCGACACGGTGGCCAGGCGCTTGAAAGCCAACGCGGTCTTTGACCAGGTGTCGCGGGAAGCCATCTTTTCGACCAAGGGTGCGCCCGAAGACGCGCGGTACTCGGAGCAATGGGCCCTGCCTCGCATCAACGCGCCAGCTGCCTGGGCCATCTCCAAAGGCTCGCCCGATGTGGTGGTGGCCGTGCTTGACACCGGCATCCAGACCAACCACCCTGACCTGGCGGCCAACATCTATGTGAGCCCCGGCGAAACGGCCGGCAACAACGTGGATGATGATCGCAACGGGCGCGTCGACGACGTGCGCGGCTGGAACGCCTATGACCAGAACGGTCTCACCGAAGATGACAACGGCCACGGCACCCAGGTGGCGGGCGTCATCGCCGCCATTCAGGACAAGGTCGGCATTACGGGGCTCGCGCCGCTGACGCGAATTCTCCCGGTCAAGGTGAGCAATTCCAATGGCCTGGCCACCTCAGCCTCCCTGATCGATGGCATCAATTACGCCGTGCGCAACCGTGCTTCGGTGATCTGCATGAGCATCGGCGCCAACATCGACGACCCGGCCGTCCGGGACGCGGTCTCGTTCGCCACCACCTTCAATGTGACCGTGGCCGCCCCGATGGGCAATGAGGGAACCAACCTGCGCCAGTACCCGGCCGCCTGGTCGAACCAGCTCAACCTGCTGGCCGTCGGCGCCACCAATAGCACGGACAGCCGGGCGGCTTGGAGCAACTTCGGCGACTGGATGACCGTCTCCGCGCCGGGCGACAGCATTCTCACCACGACCCTGGGCAGCGGCTATGGCGTGGTCAGCGGCACCTCGTTCTCGGCGGCTCACGTGGCTGGCCAGGCCGCCCTGATCAAGGCCCTCAAGCCCAGCTGGTCCCCCACCATGCTCAGAAGCCTGATTGTCAGCACGGCAGTCGACAAGGGCGTGGCGGGCTTCGACACGTACTTCGGGAATGGCCGAATCACCCTGGATTCGAGCAGTATGGGGAACCTGCTAGGCCTGATCCTGGACGACATGGGCGTGCGGGTCTCCAGTGAGCATGAACTCGGCCGCAACCCCGCAGACACGGCCGTTGATAAGAATTCGGAAACCTTCTGGTCTTCTGACCGCACCCTGGAGAACACGCCGCAGTACATGCGACTGGATATGGGTCAGCCTTCTCGCCTGACCTCGATCGCAGCCCTGTCGGTCGGCCACTACAGCTATCTGTTTCCAGCCGACTTCACGATCGAACTGAGCGATGACGACGTGACCTGGCGAACGGTCGTCACGGCTTCCAATTTCCGGATTCCGGAGGCCACCTGGCATCGTTGGAATATCACGCCAACCACCACGCGTTACGTGCGGTTCAATGTGTCGAAGTCACGCACGAATTTGGACAATGGCCTTCACTACGCGCAGATTGCAGAGGTGGCCTTCAATGGAGAAGAAAACAACGTCGTCTTGAACAGTTCTTCAGTCTATTACGGTTCGTACTACCCCAGCAGCCACATGGTTGATGGAAAGACGGACACGATGTGGATGAGTACCGTTCGGGGCAGTAACCAGCGGGAATTCGCGATCGCCGATCTGAAGGTCAATCGCACCTTCCGCTCCGTCAAACTACTCTCACCACCCGTGATCATCGGGGGCTCCTTCCCGAAAGCCATCGACTTTTATACCAGCAACGACAAGGTCAACTGGATCTACTTGAAGAGTTTCCGTGGTCTCACCTCGCTGCCCTCGACCTGGTACACCTTCAGCGTGCCTGAAACGAGCGGACGCTACATTCGTGTCGACATTCCGGAAACTAACAGCAGTTCCAGCAAGGGGGCGATGTACGGGGGCAACTTTGTGAGTGGCCACTTCACCGCGATCGCCGAAGTCGACGTCGAGTAGCCTTCAGGCTCCCCAACCGATCGCTCCGGGACGGCGTATCGGCGGGGGGTACGGGACCAGCGATCCATCAGGTCCAGCGGGCACCGAGATGAAGAATCTCGTGCTGAAAGCCGACTTCCGCCGATCGGAGCAGTTCAGGGGCGATCGCCGGATATAAGGTCAGGTGGGGAAGCTCTGCCAGCGGCACCCACTCGACCCTTGTGATGACATCATCCGTGGGCACCCCCAGTTCCCCGCCGACTTGGCGCGCCTTCACGAACACGTTCAGGATGTGCCGCCCTCCGGCCGGGGCGATCGCCTCGGAGAGGTA
>JAYKJB010000080.1 GCA_035285325.1 Candidatus Sericytochromatia bacterium | reverse complement strand
CGCCCCCCGTCAGTAGACCGCGACGGCCCCCGCGGCGCCGCGCACGACGAAGTACTTGGCCTGCGGGTGGTGCAGCACGATCGCCGCCGTCGACTGCTCCGGCACCAGCTGGAAGGCCTCCGTCAGGCTCACGCCGATGCTCGCCTCGACTGGCAGAGCCCGCCAGACCAGGGCGTGGTCGTCGAGGTCGGGAATGGCCGGGTAGCCCCAGCTGTAGCGCTTGCCCTGGGTGGGCCCGATGCCCCACTCCTGCCGGATGTGCTGATGGGCCACCTCGGCCAGGCCCTCGGCCGCCTCGACCGACAGCCCGTGGATCCAGTAGGCCTCGCTGTAGCGCCCCTCACGGTTGAGGCGGTCGCACAGCTCGGCCGCCTGCGTGCCCATGGTGACGACCTGCAGCGCCACCACGTCCAGGCGGCCACTGTCGACCGGGGCCACGTAGTCGGCCAGGCACAGGTGCTCGCCCTCGGGCTGGCGCGGGCAGCTGAAGCTGCCGAGGCGCTGGGTCGGGTCGGCCGGGTCGTGCAGGTGAATCACGTCCCCCTCCGCCTGCGCCGGGAAGTAGCCGTAGACGAAGCGCGGCGTCAGCCAGCCCTCGCGCGCCGCCTCGGCCTGCAAGGCCAGCCGGCGCGGCTCGAACTCGTCCCGGATCAGGGCCTCGTAGGCCGCCCCCTGGGTGTTCTTGGCCCCCCAGGACAGGCGGTAGAGCGAACGCAGATCCATCGCCTCGAAGACCCGCGGCAGCGGCACGTCCTGCACGCAACGGTGTCCCAGGAAGGGCGCGGACGGCAGACTTTCCAGCAGCGGGACGGTGCTGCGCAGGCCGGCCGCGGCCGGCACCACCGGCTTGCGCACGCGCGCCTTGGCCGCCTCCGCCTCGGCCCGGGTGCGGGCAATCAAGGCCTCCCGACGCTCGGGGTCGACCAGCTGGTCCACCAGCGCCAGCCCCTCGAAGGCGTCGTTGGCGTAGAAGACGCCGGGCTCGTACAGCTGGCCGTCCTCCAGCTCCAGGATGCGCAGGCCGTAGCTCTTGTTGATGGCGGCGCCACCGATCACGACGGGAAAGCGCAGCCGGCGCGCGTGCAGCTCGGCCAGGCACATGGGCATCTGCTTGGAGGTCGAGACCAGCAAGGCCGACAGGCCGATCGCATCGGCGCCGACCTCGACGGCCTTGTCGATGATCGTGTTGATCGGCACCTGCTTGCCCAGGTCGTAGACGGTGTAGCCGTTGTTGGTGAGGATCGTGTTCACCAGGTTCTTGCCGATGTCATGCACGTCGCCGTAGACGGTGGCCAGCACGACCTTGCCCTTGGTGGCGCCCTCGGCCTTTTCGAGGAACTGCTCGACGTGCGCCACGGCCTTTTTCATGACCTCGGCCGACTGCAAGACGAAGGGCAGGATCAGCTCCCCGGCGCCAAACTTGTCGCCCACGTCCTTCATGGCCGGCAGCAAGACTTCGTTCAGCACCGCCACGGGCGTGCGCCGCGTCATGGCCTCGTCGAGCAGCGGCTCGATGCCGTCCTTCTTGCGGTGCAGGATCTTCCAGTGAATCGCCTGCTCGGCCGTCATGCCGGCGGTGGGGTCTTCCTTCTCGGCCACCCCGGCATCGGCCGAGACCCCCTCGAAGTGGGCAATCAGGCGCGGCAGGGCATCGGGGCGTCGGTCGAAGATCAGGTCCTCAGCCAGCTCACGCTGCTCCGGCGTGATCTCGGCAAAGGGGCGCACGTGGGCCGGGTTGACGATCGCCGCATCGAGCCCGGCCAGCACGGCGTGATAGAGGAAAACCGAGTTCAGGACGTGGCGAGCGGCCGGCTGCAGGCCGAAGCTGACGTTGGAGACGCCCAGAATCGTCAGGACGCCCGGCATGGCGGCCTTGATCGCCTGGATGCCTTCGATCGTCTCGATCGCGCTGCGGCGGAATTCTTCCTCGCCGGTGGCCAGGGTGAAAGTCAGGGCATCGAACAGCAGGGCCTCGGGGGGCAAGCCGTACTCCTCGACGGCGATCGCGTAGATGGCCCGCGCCACCTCGCACTTGCGTTCGGCCGTCTTGGCCATGCCGATCGGGTCGATCGTCAGCGCCACCACCGCCGCGCCGTGCTCGACCGCCAGCGGCAACACCGCGTCGCAGCGCTCGCGACCGTTTTCCAGGTTGATCGAGTTGATGATCGCGCGGCCCGGGTAGATGCGCAGGGCCTCGGCCAGCGCGCTGGCCTCGGTGGAGTCGAAGACCAGCGGGGCCTCGACCGAGAGCGCCAGCTTCTTGACCACCTGACGCATCAGCACGGCCTCGTCGGGCCGCTCCGTGAGCGCCACGCAGACGTCCAGCACGTGCGCCCCGCCCTCGACCTGGTCGCGGGCCACCTCGACCAGGCCGTCCCAGTCCTCGGCCAGCAGGAGTTGCTTGACCTTGCGGCTGCCCTGCGAGTTGACGCGCTCGCCCACCAGCAGCGGACGAGGCTCCTGCAGCAAGCTGGCCGCGCGCATGCCCGAACTGGCCGCGACCAAGGGCGCCACCTCGCGCGGGCGGTGCGGCCGCCCGGCCAGGCGCTCCGCAATCACGCGAATGTGTTCGGGCGTGGTGCCGCAGCAACCGCCGACCACGGCCACCCCGAAGTCCTCCACGAAGGCCGCCAGCGCCTCGGCGAAAGGCAGGGGCTCGGCCGGATAGACCGCCTTGCCGTCGATGTTGAGCGGCAGCCCCGCATTGGGCAGCACGCTGATGGGCAAGGCGCAGTGCTGGGCCAGCAGGCGGATCGGCTCGCGCATGTGCTCGGGGCCGGTCGAGCAGTTGAGCCCGAGGATGTCGATCGGCAGGGCCTGCAGGGTCGTCAGGGCCGCCAGGATGTCGGTGCCGAGCAACATGCGCCCGGAGGTGTCGAGCGTGACCTGCACCTGCAGGGCCACCCGCCGACCCAGCTGGGCAAAGGCCCGGTTGATACCCGTGACGGCCGCCTTGACCTCCAGGATGTCCTGGCTGGTCTCGACCAGCAGCACGTCACAGCCGCCCTCCACCAGGGCGATCGCCTGCTCCTGAAACAGCTCGGCCAGCTCCTCGAAGGTGATCTTCGAGAGCGAAGGGTCGTCCGACGAGGGCAACATGCCCGTCGGCCCGATCGAACCGGCCACGAAGCGCGGGCGCTCGGTCGTGGCATAGGGGGCGGCCGCCTCGCGCGCCAGCTCGGCCGCCCGGCGGTTGAGTTCGTGGGTCAGGTGACCCAGCCCATATTCGTCGAGCTTGAGCCGGTTGCCGCCGAAGGTGTTGGTCTCGACCACGTCCGCGCCGGCGGCGAAATATGCCGCGTGGATGTCACGCACGACGTCGGGCCGGGTCAGGACCAGGTAATCGTTGGCCCCTTCCTTGCCGCCGAAATCCTCGATCGTGAGGTGGCGCGCCTGCAGCTGGGTGCCCATGGCCCCGTCGTAGACCACCACCCCACGGCGCACGGCATCCAGGAAGGGCAGGGACACAGGTGAAGGCATGCGGGGCGCTCCGGCAAACAATGGAAACACGGGGAAAGGGCGCTTCATTGTAGCGTTTCCCAGCGGAGCGCGCAGCGCCGACCGTGTTGAGTTTAAGAGGGATTTAAAATCACAAGCAAGCTGTAAGTGGCACGGGAAGCCGCTTTCAAACCCTTGACAACTTGGAAGTTGTGCTATAATGACCGCTAGTGTTCAGGTGTCACGTCAGGTCGATTCTTTCCCGTCATCGTCACCATCTTCAGGAATCCAGGCGAACACAACCAGACGACCTCACCTCGAATCGATAACGGCGCCATGGCGGCGCCGTGGGAGCAGCGGGAGCCGTGAGCCTGCTGCCTGCCCCCGTAGGGACCTCACGGATGATCGATGCACGAGAAAGGTTCGTCGATGCTCTACACGGATCAAATCATCGCCTGCTCGGACTGCGGCACCGAGTTCACCTTCTCCGCCAAGGAGCAGGAATTCTTCGCGCAAAAGGGCTTCACCAGCATCCCCAAGCGCTGCAAGCCCTGTCGCAACGCCCGCAAGACGCAAGGACCCTCGCGCTCGGAGGATGGCGGCCGCGGTGGCTATGGCGGCGGGAGTGGCTATGGCGGCGGAGGCTACGGGGGCGGCGGGTATGGCGGCGGCGGCGGTGGCTTCGGCTCCCAGCGCCCCCGCGAGATGCACACGGTGGTCTGCGCGCAGTGCGGCGTGGAGACCCAGGTGCCCTTCAAGCCGCGCGGCGATCGCCCCGTCTATTGCCGCAGCTGCTTCCAGAAGTAAGCCGGGTCGAGCGCGCCTGACTCACTCGCATCAGCGGATGCAGGCAGGCGACCCGACGGCCCCAGCCGAAACGACACGTCCCTGGCAAACCGGCCGCGCCTCCTGACCGGAGGGGCGGCCTTCCGGTTTGCGCTATACTGTTTCGCCATGCGTGACGCCCGCGATTTCCTGCTCGACCCTGACCGTGTCGCCCTGTTCGACGGGGCCATGGGCACCATGCTGTACGCCCAGGGGGTGTACATCAACCAGTGCTTCGACGAGCTGACGCTGCGCAGCCCGGACCTGGTCCGCGAGGTCCACACGGCCTACGTGCAGGCCGGCGCGCAGGTGATCGAAACCAACACCTTCGGCGCGACGCGCTTCAAGCTCGGCAATTACGGCCTGGCCCATCAGGTGGCCGCCCTGAATGAACGCGCCGCACAGCTGGCCCGCGAGGCCGCCGGCGAACGCGCCTGGGTGGCCGGGGCGATCGGGCCGCTCGGCATCCGGCTGGAGCCCTATGGCCCCACCTCGCTGGAGGAGGCCCAGGCGGCCTATCGCGAGGCGGCCCAGGCGCTGGCGGCGGGCGGCGTCGACATGTTCGTGCTGGAGACCTTCCAGGACCTGGCCGAGATCCTGCAGGCGATCGCCGCCGTGCGCTCGGTCTCCGCCCTGCCGATCATCGCCCAGATGACCGTCAACGAGGACGGCCTGACCGCCTTCGGCACCGAACCGGCCCATTTCGTGAAGGCGCTGGACCGGGCCGGGGCCGATGTGATCGGACTCAACTGCTCGGTCGGGCCGGCCACCATGCTGAGCGTGCTGGAGACCATGGCCGGCGCGACGCAGAAGAAGCTCTCGGCCCAGCCCAACGCCGGCCTGCCGCGCGACGTCATGGGCCGGCAAATTTACATGGCGAGTCCCGAGTACATGGCCAAACACGCCAAGCGCCTGCTGGCCAGCGGCGCCCGCGTGATCGGCGGCTGCTGCGGCACCACGCCCGAACACATCCGCCTGATGGCCGACGCCCTGCGGGCCCAGACCGGCGGCCGCATCCAGCTCGCCCCAGGCCAGGCAACCGCCGCCACCGGCCCCTTGCCGGCGGCTGGCAGTCTAGCCAGCCTCACGCCGGCCGAGACACCGCTGGCGGACCGCTCCCGCTTCGCGGCCAAGCTGGCCGCGGGCGAGTTCGTCACCAGCGTGGAAATCGTGCCGCCCAAGGGCAGTGACGCGACCCAGCTGGGTGAGCAGGCCCGCTTTCTGCGCACGGCCGGTGTCGATGCCATCAACGTGCCGGACGGCCCGCGCGCCCAGAGCCGCATGAGCGCCCTGGCCGCCAGCCTGCTGATCGAACGGGAAGGCATCGAGGCGGTGGTGCACTACTGCTGCCGGGACCGCAACCTGCTCGGCATGCAGAGCGACCTGCTCGGCGCGGCCGCGCTGGGCCTGCGCAACCTGCTCCTGATCACCGGGGATCCGCCCAAGATGGGCCCCTACCCGCAGGCCACGGCCGTCTTCGACATCGACGCGATCGGCCTCACCAACCTGGCCAAGCGCCTCAATCAGGGGCTCGACCTGGGTGGCAACCCGGTCGGCAGCCAGACCTCCTTCCTGCTGGGCGTGGGGGTGAACCCGGGTGCGCTGGATCTCGAGCACGAGCTGCGTCGCTTCCACTGGAAGGTTGAAGCCGGCGCCCAGTATGCGATCACCCAGCCCGTCTTCGACACGGCGCAGCTGCTCCGCTTCATCGAACGCATCCAGGCGATGGGCTGCCAGATCCCGATCATTGCGGGTATCTGGCCTCTGACCAGCTACCGCAACGCCGAATTCATGAGCAACGAGGTGCCAGGCGTGGTGGTGCCCCCCGCGATCCTGGCCCGCATGAAGGCAGCGCCGGATGCCGAAGCAGCCCGCCAGGAGGGACTGGCGATCGCCCGCGAGATGCTGGCCGAGGTGCGCGGCGCGATCCAAGGCGTCCAGGTCTCCGCGCCGTTCGGCCGCGTGGCGCTGGCCCTCGACGTGATGCGCGATGTCCTGCCGTCGCCCGCTCACGCCGCCTCCTGAGAGACCCGGCTACCGCCGTGGGGGCCGCGAGGCCGGCGTGGGGGGAGGCGAGGAGGGCGGCCCGAGCAACGCCAGACGGCGCCGGGCTTCCTGGCGCCAGCGCTCGACCCGTGCCAGCACGGCCTGGCCTCGCCAGTCGCCGTCCGGACCATGCCAGCTCAGCTGGGTCTGGTCAAATCCGTGCGCGCGCATGTCGGCCAGATCGTGGGCGAAGGTGAAACAGGCCTCCTCCAGCGCCTCGAGGTCGCCCACGGCGCCCGTGAAGTCCTGCGCCGCCAGGCGCGCATCCGCCGACGCGCGCAGCTGATCGATCCGCAGCAGCGCCATGGCCAGGCTGCCCTGCCCCTGGCGCACGGCCAGCAGGTTCTCCAGGCGTTCCATGTCGCGCTGCAGGGGCTGGCGTGCCACGCGCCAGGCCGGATTCTCCCGCAGGTAGGGGTCCGCCTCGGCGGCCGCCAGGGCCTGCCGCAAGTCGAGCAGGCGCGCTTCCAGCTGGGGGGGCGTCAGGGCGGCCAGCCCCTGCCCCGCGCGACTGAACTGAGGGGCCAATCGCGCGGCGGCCTGCTCGGCCAACCGCCGGGACTCATCGTCCAGCGGGCCGCGCCGCAGCGCCTCGTAGCGAGCCCGCAGATCGATCAGCTCGACCCTCGGCTCGGACCAGTCCGGATGAATCTTCAGCACCAGATGCTCGCGCTCCGCGCGGGCCACCAGGTCCTCGGCCCGCATCAGGGTCACCCTGGCGCTGGCAAGCCGACGGGCCCCCAGATGCGCCCGCAGCAGGGCGGACAGATCGCGCAACCGCTCGGCCGCCTCGCGCGCGGCCCTGGGCAGCCCCACGTAATGGGGCAGCCCACTGGGCCTGGACGGGGGAGGGGCACCGGCTTCGGGCGGGCCGAGGTCCTGCCAGTCCGGGCGATTGATGCCGGGCCCCGGGATCACGACCGCGAGCGAGGGTTCAGGCTGGGGGCGAGGCGACGTGACCGAAACCGGAGGGGGGGAGGCGGGCTCGGGTCCGGACGGGCGCCCCGGCGGCGCAGACGGTGCCAGCGTGGGCGTCGGCGGCAGGGGCGGGGGAGAAGGCAGAATGACCGCCGGGGGCGTCGCCGGGGAGGCGGGCGCGAGCGAGCGGGCCTCAGCCTGGGAGACAGACGCGAGCAGGGCCAGCAGCCCCACACTGAGGCGGATGAACGCCCGACCCCATCTTGGCCCGGGCCGGGAGCCCTCCCGCCCCGGGCGAGGCACGTCGATCTCCCGCCTCACGGGAAGGTCCTGCCTCATCGCGACGGTCAGATGTCGAGATTCATCGCTTCGCCGGCGTGCTGCTGGATGAACTCACGCCGGGGTTCCACCTTGTCACCCATCAGGATCGTGAAGATGCGGTCCGCCTCGGCAGCGTCCTCGATCGTCACGCGCAGGATGGTCCGCGCCGCGGGGTCCATGGTGGTCTCCCAGAGCTGCTGCGGCATCATCTCGCCCAGGCCTTTGAAGCGGCTGATGCTGACTTCACCCCCCAGCTGCGCCACCACGGCCTCTTTCTGACGGTCGGAATAGACGTAATGCGTCTGCTTGCCCTTCTCGATCTTGTAGAGCGGTGGCTGGGCGATGTAGACGTGGCCTGACTCGACCAGCGGCTTCATAAACCGGTAGAAAAAGGTCAGCAGGAGCGTGCGAATGTGGGCGCCGTCCACGTCGGCGTCGGTCATGATCACGAGCTTGTGATAGCGCAGGCGGCCAAGATCGAACTCATCCGCCACGCCGGTGCCCAGCGCCATGATCATGGCCTGGATCTCCTCGTTGGCGTAGATCTTGTCGAGCCGGGCCCGCTCGACGTTCAGGATCTTGCCGCGCAGGGGCAGGATGGCCTGAAAGCCACGGTCACGGCCCTGCTTGGCCGAGCCGCCGGCCGAGTCGCCTTCCACCAGGTACAGCTCACACTTGGCCGCATCACGCTCCGAGCAGTCCGCCAGCTTACCAGGCAGGGTGGCCGATTCCAGCGCACTCTTGCGGCGCGTCAGTTCCCGCGCCTTGCGAGCCGCCTCGCGGGCGCGCAGGGCATCGATGGCCTTGCCGACAATGGACTTGCCGACCCCGGGATTGGCCTCCAGGAAGTGGCCGAAGGCATCGCTCATGATGCCTTCCACGATGCCGCGCACTTCGGTGTTGCCGAGCTTGGTCTTGGTCTGACCTTCGAACTGCGGCTCGGGCAGCTTGACCGAGATCACGCCCGTCAGGCCCTCGCGCACGTCCTCGCCCGACAGCGAGGTCTCGTTCTCCTTGATCTGCCCGCTGACCTTGCGGCCGTAGTCATTCAGGATGCGGGTCAGCACGTTGCGGAAGCCCGTCAGGTGGGTGCCACCCTCGTGGGTGTTGATGTTGTTGGCGAAAGACAGCACGTTCTCGCTGTAGCCGGTGGTGTATTGCAGCGCCACCTCGACCACGATCATGTCCTTGGTGCCGGAGAAATAGATCGGCTTGTGCAGCGCATCCTTGTTCTCGTTGAGGTACTCGACCATCTGCACGATGCCGCCCTCGTAGAGGTAATGTTCGCGGTGCTCCTTGAGGGCATCCGGGTGGTCTGGGTCCGGGCTCAGCTGGGTGAAGGTGATCGCAATGCCGCGATTGAGGTAAGCCAGTTCGCGGAAGCGGGCGGCCAGCGTGTCGTAGTTGAATTCCAGCGTTTCGAAGATCGTGCCGTCGGGCTTGAAGGTGACCTTGGTGCCCGTCACGTTGTCTGGCACCTCGCCCACCACCGCCAGGTCGCTGACGGGCACGCCGCGTTCGAAGCGCATGGCATGGACCTTGCCGCCACGCTTGACCTCCACCTCGAGGGAGGTGGAGAGCGCGTTGACGACCGAGACGCCCACGCCGTGAAGACCGCCTGAGACCTTGTAGCCACCGGCGCCGAACTTGCCGCCGGCATGCAGCACGGTCATGACGGTTTCGACCGTCGACTTGCCGGTCTTCGGGTGAATCTCGACCGGGATGCCGCGTCCGTTGTCTTCGACCGTCACGCGATGATCGTCATGCAGGGTGACCTGAATCTGCGTGCAGTAACCGGCCAGGGCCTCGTCCACGGCGTTGTCGATCACCTCGTAGACCAGATGGTGCAGGCCGCGTTCGCCGGTGCTGCCAATATACATGCCCGGCCGCTTGCGCACGGGTTCGAGGCCTTCGAGGACCTGAATCTGCTCGGCGCCGTAGGCTTGCGTCACGTGGGTGGCGTCAGCCGGCAGTTCGCCATATTCGGTGGGGGCCTCGGCCGTCTCCACACCCTGGGTCATTCGCGCCTCCCGGAT
>JAYKJB010000079.1 GCA_035285325.1 Candidatus Sericytochromatia bacterium | reverse complement strand
CGGCCCACGCCTGGCACGACTCCCCGCCAGTGGTGGCGTTTCCTGAACTACCGGCCGCTCGCGCCGATGCGCCGGCTCGTATCGTGCTGGTGACCTTTGATGCCTGGCGGTATCGCTCGACGGCCTTCGCGTCCCCTGAGCGCGTGGCTCAAACGCCCCACCTGGCTGCCCTGGGCGACGAATCCACGGTATTTGATGCCTGCCGGTCTCCCGGTGACCAGACCCTCGTGAGCCTGGCCTCGCTGCTGACGGGCGTCTACCCACCACAAATCTTCAGCACGCCGCACAATCGCTGGTACAGCGTGCGTGAGGGTTCCTTGCCCCATCTGGGCTCGCTGCTCAAGGGGGCTGGCTACGGGAGCACCTATCACACGGCCTGGGTCAATCCTACCTATTTCGGTCGCGGGAGCGACTTCGACGACGGCCGAACCGATCCGTGGCGCCCTCAAGTGCAGTTCAACACGGAAGCCTTCCTTCCCTGGCGAGCGCTGCTGGCCTGGGCGCCCCACGTCATCTCGCAACGGGTAAATCCCTGGACCCTGAGCAGTGATGCCATCTATGTCACCCAGCTCTATGTCGACAGCCTCACGGCGCCACCGCGCACGGCCAGCCCCCGCCGCTTCCAGTGGCTGCATCTGCCCACGCCGCACGTCCCTTACATGAAGGTGCCACCAGCCTTACTCGGTAAGCGGTTGAATGCTGCGGAGCGGCAATCCATCTCCGCTCACGAGGTGGTACCCGGCGGGGGCCCTGCGGAACTGGAGGCCGCCTACGAGGGCTATGTCCGCTTCGCCGACGCAGAGTTGGGACGTCTGGTTCAGCAACTGAAAGACGCAGGCGCCTGGGACGACACCATGTTGGTCGTGACGGCCGATCACGGGGAAGCCCACGAAGGCGCTCCGCGCCTTTATCACGGTTTCGGGGAACCCGTTCGCGATGTGGTCCACGTGCCCTTGGTGATTCATTTCCCTGGCCAGCGTTCGGGCAGCCGAGTCCGCGCCCCTGTCAGCGGCATCGATCTCGTCCCGACCCTGCTCGACGCGGTCTACGGCGAGGTGCCGACTTACCTGAAAGGACGCTCCCTGATGAAAGGCGCACATCCGCCGCGGCGGATGGTGTTCAGCTGGTGCATGCCAGACCCCAATCAGTCGGCGCCCCAGGCAGCCGCCATCGGCGGTTTCGATGGCCGCTACGAATTCGTCTCCCCGGTCCTGCCCGCGGGTCCCCCGCGCTTGTATGACACCCTCGGCCAACCAGGGCTGGACGTCTCGGCTCAGCAGCCTGAGTTATTACGCCGATTCCAGGCGCAGATGCTCAACGACTGCCCGCCACGCTGGCCGTCCCCGTAGCGAGATCTCAACGCGTCCCGAGCACAGCCTTGGCGGCATCCACCCGGCCGGCGCCCGTCAAGGAGTCGGGGCCAGGCGCCATCACATCCGCCGCCGTCCGCTGAAGCGTGCGCTTCACCGCCAGAGGATCGCGGGTATGGCCTGCCCCCAGCATGAGTGCGACGGTGGCGGCCACCAGCGGGGTGGCAAACGAGGTCCCGCGGGCGTACAGGTACTTGCCGCCCAAGGCCGTCGTGATGATCGTGTCCCCCGGTGCCGCGAGCGAGCACCAAGGTCCAAAGGTCGAGAATGAGGCGTGCTGGTCGGCCTTGTTCGTGGCAGCAACGGCGATCAGGGCCGGCACCTCCTGCCCCGCAAAGGCCGCGGGCACGTTGCGGGACTCATCCCCCGTGTTGCCCATCGAACAGACCAGGGGAACCCCCTTGGAGATGACGTGGGCCGCCGCCCGGCGGGTGCTTTCCAGGGCCACCGGGTATTCATCCATCCCCGGTTTGACACTCAAACTCATCGAAACCAGATCGGCATGATCGGCCGCCCACACGAGGCCCTCCACCAGGGATGAGACCGTATCCCCGACCTTGACCGGAACAATCCTGGCATTGGGCGCAGCCCCATGGATGCCATAGCTGTTGCCACCGGGCGCCGCGATCAGTCCCGCACACATGGTGCCGTGGCCATTCGTGTCGTCGGTGGATGCCCCCGGGGACACCGCATTGTAACCAGGGAGCAGGACGCCTTGCAGGTCCGGATGCGAAGCTTCCACCCCACTGTCGACCACCGCCACCTTGACGGTCCGGGTCACCGCACCGCTGGACCAGACCAGCGGCAGGCGCATGGTGGAGAGGTACCACTGCGCCCGGCGGTATGGGTCCCAATCCTGAGCCGCGGAGGCGGGAGGAGGTTCGGCCACACGAGTCTGTTCGGGTTCCTGGGGCGCCATGCGATCCGCCTCGACGAAGGCCACACCGGGCCACTGCGCCAGTCGCTGCGAGGCCCCACGATCCGCTCGGCTCACCTCCACGAGCACCATCCGAACTGCGGGGATCTGGCGGACCAGGCGCACCGAGGCTTCGGAAGCCATCCTCTGGAGCGCGGGCGTTGAGGGCCAGGCATCGAACCCCACCAGCCAGCGTTCGGAACCTGTGCGGGCGAGCACACGCAGGCCGCCATCCCGGGCGAACCCGTCGTTCAAGCCGGAGCCCGCTCCAGCGGGTGCTGCACAGGCCGTCAGAGCGGCCAGGCACAGGACGGAGGAGGCGTGCGATCGCCAGGATGAGCGCATGGGGGTGGACCTCTCATAACCGGAGGAGCGACGACAAACCCCATCAGGATAGGGATCGCGGTCCCCCCCCAGCAAGCCTACTTAATCATCCATTAACCTTTTCTAAACCTTTTTGACCAGATGGCAGGTCAGGCGAACGGGCGCTCGCAGGATAAGGGAAGCATGAGCCTCACGCCTTCAACCTCCCTTCGCCCCCGTCCCTTGCCAGCCCGTCCAGGGTCTTCTACCGTCAGGCGCGACGAGCTGCCTGAGACGACACGGTCCACCCCTGGTTCGCCACCATCTTTCGCGCCCATGAAGGCGATGCGGGCCTGGTGGCGCGAGCAACGGCGCCCCCTCGACATCTGGTTCGCCCCGCAGGTGGCTCGGGCGGAACTGGCCCAGGGCCTGAGTCTGGACCGCACCCGCCGGACGGCCGATGGCGGGCGGGTCACGGTGCTGACGGTGGATCCGAAGCGCATGCAAGTGGAGGCGGGATTCATCGACGGCGTGCGGGCGATCTCCCCCAACCAGGTGCGTAAGGCGCCGGGCCTGCTGGCCGCCCTCAACGGCACCTTTTTCGGATTCGGAGCTCAAGAAGGGACCTATGGGGATTTGCTGGGGCAGCAGGCAGCCTACCGCGACGAGGAACTGTCGCCGAACTACGATGCCATCTCGGACAAGCGCTGGTTTCTGGCCAGAGCGACTGACGGCAGCGTGAGCTTTGGTCGCGGTGGCCTGCGCGAACAGCAGGCCACCCGTGGGGACATGACTGGCTTCATCGGTGGAATGGGCCGTCTCTATGGTCCCGACGAGCTGGCGACGCTCCCTCGGGACGTGGCTTCTGGGGCCTTCTGGTCTCGCATCCGCAGCGCCGTGGCGGACCGTAGCTTCCCCAATACGGACCTCACCAGCGCCATCCCGCGCACCGTTGTGGGACGACGAGCCGATGGCCAGCTGCTGCTGGTGTCTATTGGAGAAGGCAAGGAACGGGGACTCGGCGCAAATTTTGCCGAGGCAGCGATGCTGATGAGAAGCCTGGGGGCCGTCGAGGCCTACACGCTGGATGGCGGTGGTTCCACCCACCTGATCGCCCCCGGGGTGCTGGAGACCCAAACAGACGGCCGGGTGGTCAAAAGCTACCTGTACGTCAAACCCGTGATTCAGGGTTAAGGGGCAGCGCCCGGTTACAGGAGGCCGGCCCCCCTTGATCCGCCTTTGCCGGCTTGCGCGCTGGCGGCAGGGCCGAAACGTGCTAAGCTGCCGGACGCGCGCCCAGCCGAGAGAGGTGGTCCTGGATGGAGCTGGTCCTGTTTGATTGCCACGCCTATGAACAGCGCAGTTTTCAGGCTGCCGCAGCCGCCCATGTCCACCGTTTGACCTACCTGCCCGTGCGCCTGAGCCGCGAGACGGCCACGCTGGCACGCGGAT
>JAYKJB010000078.1 GCA_035285325.1 Candidatus Sericytochromatia bacterium | reverse complement strand
GGAAGTCCCCACGGCCAGCCCCGCCCGGGTGGTCGAGACGGCGATCGTCGATGCCGTGCCCGTCGAGTGGCGGGCTGACCTGGTCGTGACCCTCGGGGAACCGGTCGCGCGGATCGTCGTGCTGGAGCTGCAGTTGCGCCGGGATGAGGGCAAGCGCTGGGCCTGGCCGGTCTATGTCTCCGTCATCCAGGCCCGCCACCAGGTACCCACGAATCTCGTCGTTCTCGCCCCGGATCCGAACGTGGCCGCCTGGGCCCGGAATCCTCTTCCGATGGGCGATATGGGGAGCATCACTCCCTTCGTGGTCGGCCCGAGCGAACTGCCGCCTATCGCCGTTCCTGAGGCTGCTGCGGCGAACCCACCCCTTGCCGTCCTGGCCGCCGCCGCCCACTGCCGAGAGCCGGCCGATATACCGGCTCTGGCCCTTGCCCTGGAGGCCCTCCAGGCGTTGCCCGCCCCCTCGGTCCTGCGCTACACTAAAGCCCTGGAGGCCGCCCTTGCGCGTGCGTTCCAGGCCCTGCCGGAGGTCCAGATGACCCTTCGTCCCTTCTTCAAGTATCCGACCGTGGAGGCCTACCTCGACGCCGTCCGAGCAGAAAGTCGCGCCGAAGGCCGCTCCGAAGGGCAAGCCGAGGCCCGCCAGCAAGAAGCGCTCCGCTTCGTTCTCCGCATGCTAGGCCGTCGCATTGGTCTGCCCGGCGCCGAGGGGCAGGCCCAGCTGGAAGGGCTGACCACCGAACAGCTGGAAGACCTGGGCGAGGCGCTGCTCGATTTCAGGCAGCCGGAAGACCTGACGGCCTGGTTGAAGGCGCTGCCCAAGACACGCAAGGGTCGGCGCAGGCAGGGCTGAGTTCTCTGCCTTGCCGGCGCTCTGGCCGGAAAGTCGTCGCTGGCCTGCGCGCACCAAAAAGGGCCCCCGCCTGGTGGCAGGGGCCCTGTAATTGGCGCAGCGCTTACTTCGCCGCCGCCGTGGGCTTGGCCTCGTCGAGGGCGAACTGCCAGGCGTGACGCTTGGGCATCTTGCGCCCTTCGCGGACGTAGCGCACGGCCATCTCGGCCATGGCGTTCACGACCCACTCGAAGTTCTCGGGGCGGATCGAGTGGTAGTCCATGTCCGGCGCGGGGTTCATGAAGTCGATGGCGTAGGGCACGCCGTCCTTGCAGGCGAATTCGACCGAGTTCATGTCGTAGCCCAGCGCGTGGCAGATGGTGCGCGCGTCCTTGATCACGCGGGCCACCAGCGGATCGCTGGGGTCAGGCGTGCCGGGGACGTAGCGCTCGTGGAAATAGGCGCGCGGGTTGTAGCGAATGGGCAACACGTTGTCCTTGCCGATGCACAGGCAGCGGAAGTAGTCGTCGAAGTCGATGCAGGTCTGCGCGATCATGACCAGGTTGCCGGTTTCTTCATACGCCTTGAAGAATTCCTGCACGTTGTTGACCTTGTAGACGTTGCGCCAGCCGCCGCCGTCGTAGGGCTTCAGGATCATCGGGAAGCCGATGTAGTCGAAGACTTCCTTCCAGTCCACCAGGGCCTGGTTGCGGTAGGACATCTCGGTGGTGCGCGGGAAGCGACGCTTGGCCGGCAGCACGGTGGTGCGAGGATGGGCCACGCCCAGTTGCGAGACCAACCCGCCATCGAAGAACTTGTCGTCGGCCATCCACCAGAACGGGTCGTTGACCACGTAAGTGCCGGTCAGAACCGCGTTCTTGAGGAAGGGCTTGTAGGTCAGGATTTCGTGGGAGATGCGGTCGACGATCAGGTCGTAGCCAGAGGGTTCACCCATCTTGGGCGCCCCGAGACGCACGAACTCACCGACAATTTCCCCGCCGCCCAGTTCGTTGACCTTGTTCACGAAGGCGTGGGGGAAGCTGTCCTCAAAGCCGCAGAGGATCCCGATTTTCTTTGCTGCCATGGTTACCTGCTCATCTCCATCGAAGGTCGCCCGGCGTCAGCGCCGGACGGGTGTCGTATGCGTTTCAGGCGCCGGTCGCGGCAGGGGCTTCAATTCCCGCCGTGGTCTCGGCCACCACCCAATCGACGACGGCCTTGAGGTCGTTCGTCTCCCTGTAAATTTCCAGTTGCCGGTCCGCGCTGGTGCCGCGCTTGAGAATGGTGCGAACGTGCTCCACCTCTTTCCGGCTGCCCAGTTCGTCCACCACGTCATCCACGAAGGCCAGCAGTTCCTCGATCAGGTCCGGGGTGGGCTTCTCCGCCTTCATCCCGAAGTCGATCAGCTTGCCGTGGATGCCATAGCGATACGCGCGCCACTTGTTCTCTTCGATCAAGGCGCTGGAATAGACCCGGAAGCCCAGGTCCTGACTGCGCAGCACGTAAAGCTTCGCCACCAACGCCTGAATCAACGCCACGATCGCGATGGTGTCATCGATCGAAGTGGGCAGGTCACAAATCCGGAACTCGATCGTGTTGAAGAACGAATGCGGACGCAGATCCCACCAGATGCGCTTACCATCGTCGATGCAGCCGGTTTTGATCAGGGTGTCGACGTAGCTTTCGAACTCTCCCCAACTGCGGAAGGTTTCCGGAATGCCCGTGCGCGGAAACCGCTTGAAGACGATGCAACGAACGGACTTGAGGCCCGTCTGACGCCCCAGCCAGAAAGGACTGCTGGTGGAGAGGGCCAGAATGTGAGGTAGGAAGTAGCGGGCCTCGTTGAAGATCTCGATGGCCAGGTCTCGATCCGGGATCCCGATGTGGCAATGCAAGCCGAAGACCAGGTTGCCGCGCGCGACATCCTGGAGGTCTTCCACGATATTGTGGTACCGCTCCCGATCCGTGATGGCCTGGTCACGCCAGTCGCTGAATGGATGGGAACTGGCTGCAGCAATGCGCATGCCGCCTTTCCGTGCCGCGTCGGCAACCGCTTTACGCAGGCGCGCCACGTCCGCCCGAGCTTCCTGGACGTTCTTGCAGATGCCCGTGCCCACCTCGATGACGGACTGGTGCATTTCCGGTTTGAGCGCATCGCCCAGGGTGGCACCGGCCTCTTCGAGTAGCGCCGAGATGTGACTCTTCAACTCACGGGTGTCCGGATCGACGATCTGGTACTCTTCCTCGACCCCGATGGTGAACTGTTCCAGGTTCCTGGGCATGGCGCGTCCTTTACTTCTCGGAAACGACGAAGGTGGGCACAATGCCGCCCCCCGCCGTGACGTTACACAGGGCGGTGGTCGACAACCGGGTGAGGAAGCCGTGGGCCTCCCCGAAGAACATGTAAGGATCGATGTCGATGGTCTGAGGCTCCCAGACCAAGCCCTGCTCCCCCCAAACGGGGAACGGCACCTGGGGCGCGTCCACCTTCCATTGCACCACATACGGGGTTTGCTGCGCTTCCTGGATGGCTTTGGCCCACTCCTCCGCGGAACTGGTCCAGCCGATGTAGATGCCCTTGCCGCCGTACTCATCATTGGGCTTCAAAACAAGGTTCTGCTGGTTCTCGACGATCCACGGCAGCAGGTCAATCGTCTGACCGGTGAAGGTCTGGGTCGAACCGGCCTGCACCAACCGCGTCCAGGGCACCGCACTCTGAACGGCCTCCCGCTCCTCTGGGCTGAAACACGCCATGACGCGTTCGTCGGTCACAACGGCAAAAATGGATTTCTTGTGCAGCAGCTTGGAACGGAAGGGGTTGACGACGCAGGCCGCGCCCAGACGGTAGGCGTCCCAGAAGGCTTGCAACTGGTCAAAGCGTTCCAGGAATTCGTTGGTCAGCAGACGACGGTAAACCAGGTCGATCTCGTAACCGTCTTTGGTCCGCAGGCGTCCGTCCTGGAAGACCAGATCGCGCGGGTCCGCCACCTCGCAGATGTGCCCCTGAGCGCGGAAGTAGTCTCGGCAAAGATAGAATTCTTCCAGCGTCGGGACATCGAGGTAGTCGATGATCGCGATCTGAGGCTTCTCTCTCCGGTCGGTGTGGCCGTTCTGCCGCCAGTGCGCGTACACCTTCAAGAGCATGTCCAGCAATGGCACCCGCACGTCGAAACTTTCGACCTGGTACTTCTCCTGGAATCGCTGCATGACGGGTTCTTCCAGCCAGAGGTTGGCCAGTACGGTGGTGAAGGCCGGACCGGCGGGGCACTCGGCGTTCAATTCGACGTAACCGTAGTGCTTGTCGCTGATAAAGGAATCGTAGCGACAGGTGGGCGTCAGCCACGGGTACCCAGGATCGGGCCCGATCAGGGTCTCTTCCTCAGGCGTGAGGCGAAGCAGGTCGCGGATCGCCGGGTCAGTCTGAATCACCTCGGCGGCCTTCGCCATGGCCTGGTTCACGAGCTTGGAGACGTGCTGAACGTGCTGCCACTGCGCGGCGCTGATGAACTGGGGCCGCAGGTAGGGGCAGCTGGAGCGACCGCCAAAGGTGATCTTCCCGGCAATCACGCGCTGCTGGAAGGCCTGGTAATCGGCCGCCGAGAGGCCCGCCTCGCGAAGCAGCTGATCGTAATGATCGATGGCATTCTGAACCACCGATGCGTGGCGGATGGCTTGGGTCATGCGGGCGGACATCCTCGGCTGGTTCGGAAGCGATGCCTGAACACCACGCCAGCTGCGTGTGGACCTCAGGAACGTCCCGTGTGGGGCACAGTGACACCATTTTAGCAAGTCGACGCAAAAGCAGCCAGCGCGTGGCCGGTCCCTGAGTCGCGGGAATCGACCTTGGTCTGGAGAGACCGTCAAGCCGCCGGCGGGCGTGCGTCGAGTCACCGACGTGCCTCAACCCAAGAACAGCTAATTAACTTGAGGGAACGAGTCAACCAGCTCGTCCCTTGCCTCCGTGGTTGGAGTTGGAGTCCCGCCGTGAAGCGAATCCTGTTTATGCCTGTATTGACGGCCTTGCTGGCGTTCGGTCTGATGGTCCGCCCCGCCGAGGCCATCACCTGGCCGCCCGTGCCGGTAGACAAAGCGGCCCATTTCGGTCTGAGCTACGTCATCACGGACCAGCTGATCCGGGCGGGCCGCCCTGTGCCCGAGGCGGTCCTGATCACGATCGCCTTGGGTGGGATCAAGGAGGTGCTGGACAGTCAGTTCGACCCTCTCGATCTGGCCGCAGATGTCTCCGGGAGCTTCGCGGGGGCCTTTCTGCGGTTCCGTTTGCCGTGATCCGCGACCAGGTCGCCAAAAAATTTTGATTGTCTTTAGCAACCTCTAACCTTAATCTGTCTATAACATTGAAACGGAGTGCCCGGGGAATGATGGTAAAGCAGGGCCACCCGGTCGGGGGAAGGTGAATGGGCGAACACGTCCTGGTTCTCGAGAGCGAGTCGGTCGTGCGTGCGACGGTGGCCAAGATTTTGACCAGCGCCGGGTTTCATGTGCACACGGCGGCTTCGGCCTGTGATGCCGCCGAGCTGGCCAAAGAGCTTCCGGCCCTGGCCGTGCTGGTCTCCGATGGCCGCCTGGCCCAGGGCGACGGCCCCGGCTACCTCGGGGAACTGCGCCGCCGTCACCCGGGGCTGAAGACCCTGCTGGTGGCGGGCCAGAGCCCGCTGCAGAGCGATCGCCCGGTCCTCTGCCCCCCGGACGACATGGCCCGCCTGCACGCCAACGGCCCGGTCGTCTCGGTCGCCCGCCCCTTCGAAGTGTACGGGCTGGCCGCCAGGATTGCCGAGATGACGGCCGAGGTCGTCCGCAAGCGCTCGCGCGGCGCCCTGATGGACCGCCTGCGCCAGGATGTCGTCACCATGGTCGATTCGCTGGCCGAGGCCCTGGAAGCGCGGGATCCGTACACCCACGGGCACTCGTTGCGCGTGGCCGAGTATGCCCTGGCAATCGCCTCGGACTGCGGCTTCTCTGCCCGCGACCTGCAGATTCTGGAGCACGGCGCGGCCCTGCACGACATCGGCAAGATCGCGGTGCGTCAGGAAATCCTGCACAAGCCGGGACGCCTCAGTGACGAGGAATTCGAACACATCAAGATCCACCCCTCGGTCGGCCGTGAGATCCTGGAGCCCGTCGATGACTTCAATGCCATGCTGGACGTGGTCTACTCGCACCACGAGCGCGTGGACGGGCGCGGCTACCCCGAAGGCCTGAAAGGCGATCGCATCCCCGTGCTGGCTCAGATCACGGCTGTGGCCGACACCTACGACGCGATGACCAGCGACCGCTCCTACCGTCCCGGCATGCCGCCCGAGCGCGCCATCCGGGTGATGCGGGAGGTCAGCGGCAGCCAGCTCAACGGGGAGTTCGTCGAGCGGCTGGCCCGCCACGTGCTGACGCCACCGGCGGCCGCCACCGCCTGACGGGCAGCCAGGAAAGTAACTCGTCTCCTCGGGCGCGGTTGGGCTACACCAGCCGCGCCACCACCGACTCACCCGTGTCCCGCCGCCGCGCCACGGCGATCGTCGTGAGCACGCGCGGCCCGTCGAGGATCTGGAAGTGGGCCTCATCCCGCTGGGAATCCAGCCGGATGGTGGCGCCCTCGCCCAATGGCAGGCGCGGGAAGATGCCGACCAGTTCGAGCCGCAGGGCAGAGATGCGGCGGGCGTTGGCCAGGCGATCCAGCCAGAGATAGACCTGCGGCGTGGGCATTTCCCCCGCCGGCACCAGGCGCCGTACGGCCAGCACGCCGCGGGCGGCAGCCAGGCCCTGGCGCAAGGTCACATTTGTGGGCAGGTCGGCATCCTCCAGACGCTTGGCCAGTTCCGCCCGCGTGCGGGACTTGGGTGGGGCGATCGCCAGCGCCGCAGCCGCGGCGCGCGGCGGGCCCGCGGATGGCGAGACCACCGCCGTCGAGGCGGCCGCGACTCGCATCTCGGTCGATTCCTGGTGCGCGAACGGAACCAGCGCCAGGTCGCCCCTGCGGGTTTTCAGGCCGGGGCCGAGGAAGGCGCACATGCGATTTCAAGGGCCTGCCGGACCCGGTTGAAGGGCTCGACCGGGTCGAGGCCACAGTCAGCCACCAGCACCAGCGTGTCGACCAGCGACTCGATCGCCCCTGACTCCGGCTTGTACGCGCGGAACTTGAGGGGGCTGCCCGTCTCGCCGGCCTGCAGCAGCCATTCCGTCTCGGACAAGACCTGGCAGAGGGCCGCTTCGCGCAGCGGGGGCAGGCGCGTCTCGGCCAGCGAGACCACCGGCGCGCAGGCCGTCAGGTGTAGGAGCTGATCGTCGTCCACGAACAGCCAGTTGGGGCGCGGATCGATGCGGGCCGTCAGGTGCTTGAAAAGCACTTCCTGGCGCATGTGGCGATCCAGCGACTTGCCGTAAAGCACCTCCTGCAGGCGCGTCGGCTGAACCGGGTCGGTGTAGCGAAAATCGAGCGGCAGGCCATTTTCATCGACGACCATGAGGCCTCCGGCGTACGCGCCGGAGGCCCAGGCCATGGTTTTGAAATAGGCCAGTCGCAGATCGCCCATCAGAACCCGAGCGTCTTGGCAATCACCACGCGCTGCACCTGGCTGGTTCCCTCGCCGATCTCACACAGCTTGGCGTCACGCATCATGCGCTCCACCGGATAATCCCGGGTGTAACCGTAGCCGCCGTGAATCTGGATCGCATCCAGACACACCTGGGTGGCGATCTCGGAGGCGTACAGCTTGGCCTGGCAGGCCTCGAGCTTGAAGGGCTCGTGGGCATCCCGCAAACGGGCTGCGTTGTACACCAGGTGGCGCGCTGCCGCAATCTTGGTGCTCATGTCGGCCAGCATGAACTGGACCGCCTGGAATTTGCCGATCGGCTGGCCGAACTGGCTGCGGTCCTTGGCGTAGCGCACCGCCTCGCGGTAGGCCCCTTCCGCAATGCCCAGCGCCAGCGCGCCGATCGAGATACGACCGGAGTCCAGGGTGATCATGGCTTGCTTGAAGCCGGTCCCCTCCTCGCCGGAGCGATTGCTGACCGGCACCTTGACGTTGTCAAAGGCCAGCGAGCAGGTCGGCGAGCCGCGCATGCCCATCTTCTTCTCGTGCTTGCTGATCGAGAAGCCTTCCCAGCCGGGCTCGATCAGGAAGGCGGAGATGCCGCGGTTACCCTGGCTCTTGTCAGTCATGGCCATGATCGTGAACACGCCGGCATAGGGGCTGTTGGTGATGAAGTTCTTCGAACCGTTCAGCAAGTAGTGATCACCGTTCAGCACCGCGGTGGTTTTCTGACCAGCCGCATCCGACCCGGCACCCGGCTCCGTCAGGCCCCAGGCACCCAGGTACTTGCCGCTCGCCAGCGAGGGCAGGTATTTCTGCTTCTGTTCCTCGGTGCCGAAGTAAACGATCGGGCCGCACCCCAGCGAATTGTGGGCAGCGTAGGAGAGGCCGGTGGAGCCGCAGGCCGCACCCAATTCCTCCACCACCAGGGCGTATTCCATGTAACCCGCCCCACCACCGCCATACTCTGAAGGCACCGTGATGCCGAGCAAACCCAGATCGGCCAGCTTGTCAAAGATCTCCTTGCCGAAGCGTTCCTGTTCATCCAGCTCAGGGGCGAGCGGGTAGACCTCCTTTGCGGCGAACTCGCGCACCATCGCTTGGAGCGAGAGCTGGTCCTCCGTCAGGTGAAAGGGATTGGAACGAACCGAGTTCGCGAGCGTGGCCACGGTGACCTCCATCTATCGGGTGCAGGATCGGCGCTGATCCCGTCAGGGCGCGGTTGTGCGACTGTCTCATTTTAGCCGATCGAACGCCCGGGCGTCCATGCCGCGGTCGGCGGAGGCCCCGTGGTACCATGCCGTCGTGGCGACATCCGTGCCCCGCGCCTCAAGCACCAGGCGCCATCGGGTTGGCCGGATTGGCCGGTTCCCCGTCCGGGTTGCGCAGGCAGGCCTCCCAGCGAGACAGGAAAAACGGCGTGTTGAACCTCGGAAATCTGACCATCGATTGGGTCTCAGCCGGCCGATTCATGCTCGACGGCGGGGCGATGTTCGGTCCGGTGCCCCGGCCGCTCTGGGAGAAGAAGACCACCCCGGACGCGCGCAACCGCATCTGGCTCGGCACCCATTGCCTGCTGGTCACCGGCCCCTTTGGCCGGGCCCTGCTGGATACGGGTCTCGGCAATAAACTCCCCCCCAAGCAGCAGGAGATTTACGCGGCCGAACCAGCCGACACCCTGCTGACCAGCCTGGCTCAGCGAGGCCTGACGCCGGCCGACATCGACCACGTGATCCTGAGCCACTGCGATTTCGACCATCTCGGCGGCGCCACCTGGCGCGACGACGACGGCACGCTGCGGCCCACCTTTCCGCGCGCGACGGTGCACATCCACCAGTTGGAGTGGGAAGACTTGACCCAACCCTTCGACCGGGCCAAGGGCACCTACCTGCGCGAGAACTGGGAACCGCTGCAGCAGGCCGGTGTGGTGCGCCTGGTCGAGGGGGATGGCGAGGTGCTGCCGGGCATCCATGTGCACCACTCAGGCGGCCACACGCGTGGGCACATCGTGATCCGGCTGGAGGGCAGCGACGGGCAGGCGGTGTACATGGGCGACCTGATGCCCACTCGCCACCACCTTCATCCGCTTTGGGTGATGGCCTACGACAACTTTCCGCTGACCTCCATCGAGCAGCGGACCCACTGGCTCAAGAAAATTTCGGCAGGTGGCTGGCACCTGCTGTTCTATCACGACACCGAATGGGGCGCCTGCCGCCTGTCCGAGAACGGGCAGGCCTTGGACCCCGTGGTGTTGACGCAAGAAGGAGCAATCGCGTGAAACGAGCGATCATCGAAACCGAAAAAGGCACCATCGAACTGGAACTGTTCGCAGCCGACGCCCCGAACACGGTGGCGAACTTCGAACAGCTGGCCAAGACTGGCGTCTACAACGGCACCACCTTCCATCGGGTGATCCCCAACTTCATGATTCAGGGCGGTGATCCGCTCTCCAAGGAACTCCCCAAGGGACACCCGCAGGTCGGTACGGGCGGGCCTGGCTACAAGATCAAGTGCGAGACGGCCGGCAACCCTCACAAACACCTGAAAGGCACGCTCTCGATGGCCCACGCCGGTCGGGACACGGGCGGCAGCCAGTTCTTCATCACCCACACCGAGACCCCCTGGCTGGACGGGATGCACACCGTCTTCGGGCGAGTCACCGCCGGCCAGGACGTGGTGGATGCGATCGAAGCCGGCGACGCCATGCTGGCGGTGCTGGTCGAAGAGGTCGCCTCTACGGTGTCCTGACCCCGCCCCCCGGGCAGCTGCGACGGAAGATCGCCGCAGCTGCCCCCACCGACCCAGGAGGGTTCGAAGGTGCTCGACTTTGCCATTGCGACCGCCCGCGCGGCGGGCCAGGTGTTGCGAGAGGGGCTCAACAGCCCTCGCGAGATCCGCTACAAGGGCGCGATCGACCTGGTCACCGAGATGGACTTGGCGGCCGAACGGATCATTCTGGACGCGATCCGGGCCCGCTTCCCCGACCATGCCATTTTGTCGGAAGAAGCAGGCGCCAGCGAAGGGGCCACCCGAGGCGGCTACCGCTGGGTGGTCGATCCGCTCGACGGCACCACCAATTACGCGCACGGCCTGCCGCTGTTCTGCGTGTCGATCGGACTCGAACGCGATGGCGTGCCCGTGCTGGGCGTCATCTACGCTCCCGTGCTGGATGAATTGTACGCCGCGGAGTTGGGCTGCGGCGCAACCCTGAACGGGAAGCCGATTCACGTCTCGCAGACCAACGACCTGAACCGCTCTCTACTGGTGACCGGCTTCCCTTACGACGTACAGGTGAAGTCGAGCAACCTTCAGCACTTCGGCTCGTTCATACACGCCGTGCAAGCGGTCCGACGCCTGGGGTCGGCAGCGATCGACCTGGCCTGGGTGGCAGCCGGGCGCTTCGATGGCTTCTGGGAACCCCGGCTGGCGCCCTGGGACCTCTGCGCAGGCAGCGTGATCGTCTCGGAGGCGGGGGGACGCGTTTCAGCCTACGACGGTGGGCCCTTCAGCATCTACGGCAAGGAGGTGCTGGCCTCGAATGGCCTGGTACACGAAGCCATGATCGGGGTCTTGCAAGGACAGCCGGCGGCCAACGGAACGCCGGCCGCCGGCGGGACCCCATGACGACACCGCCGGATCCCCGGCCGAAGCCCCGCTCTCCGTTCGGGCCAGCGCTGGACGAACCCGAGTTGCGAGGTTGGCATCGGCGCTTTCGCCAGTTGCCCCTGACGGAGCAACTGACGCTGTTTGCCCGTACCAACTGGAACCTGCTCGACCCAGCCGTCGAACACCTCTGGATGCACTGGCTGGCCGACTGCCTGCGGCAAGACGACCCTGAAATTCAGGGCAAGACGATCCAGGCGCTGAGCCGCCTGCCTCATTCACGTCGCGCCCGCCACGTGTCGCTTTACAGCGAATTGCTGCCCGAACTGGACGCGGACCTGGCCGCCCGTCTGGCAGATGCGTTCGGCCCCGTGCTGGGCGGCGCGCCGCGACGTCGACAGGCTCCCAAGGCGGTCGCCCCGACCGAGCGCGCGGCCGATGCCGGCGATCTCGATCGCCTGCAGGCCTTCTTTGCGCGGACCGGCCGCGCCCGCTGAGCGGAAGGATGGCTTCCATGACAGAACCGAACATGCCATTCCCCTCGCGCCCTGCTGAGGACACGGGGGCCGCTCCGCGGAAGGCCCGCAGAGCGGGGCGACAGACCAGGACGGGTGACTCAAGCAACATCGACCGACAGCTGGCCGCCATCATCACCTTGGGCGTCACGCTTTGGTGCTCGCCCTGGCTCGCGGCCCCGGCTCGGGCCGACGTCGAGTTCTGGAACTGGACGGAGTGGCGAGTGCCCCTGACCTCGCGGGCGCCCTGGACGGGGCAACCCGTTCACTGGCGTACCTTCAGCGATGTCCGTCTCGGGCTGCGCTACCCGGGATTGGGCTGGAATTTTTTCCGGGCTGGCCCGCTCTGGACGCTGGCGCCGTGGCTGGTGGTGGGAACCCAGGCCACCGTCATCAGCGTGCAGGCAACGCCGGGCAACTACTTACAGGAGTATCGCCTGGAGTTGGAGCCCACCTTCCTGTGGCGCACGGGGCCCTGGCAGTTCAGTGACCGCAACCGACTCGAACATCGGATGCGCTGGGGGGGAAGCGGACAGACCGCGCATCTGCGTTATCGCAACCAGCTGCGGGTCGCCTATGCGCCGGACGGGGCCAGCTGGATCCCCTTCGCCTGGAATGAGCCCCTGTTTGAATTCAACGGCGAAGGGTTGGCCCAGAATCGCGCCGAGGTCGGCATCGGCTATCGCTTCAATGCCGATGCTCGCCTGGATCTGGGCGTGATGTGGCGCGCGCGTTCACAGGCCAACGCCTGGGAACACGACGGCATCCTGAACGCCTACCTGTACCTGGCCCCGCAGCTTCGGCCCCTGTTCGACCCGTCCTGAGCGAAGCCGGCTCAGGGATTCCTCAGACGGGAACGGGGCAAGCGGCCCGTTCGGGCGCGGGAGGCGCCAGCACCTCTCCGGCAGGGGAAAAAACAGCGCCACAAGGATGTTCCAGCGCCTCAGGTGGCGCATAGGGCGTCCCGGCCAGCAGGTCCTGTAAGGCCACCCCGGCCATCATCAGGCCGAACATGGCGGGCATGTACGAGATGGTGCCGTTGATCTGGTTCTTCAACTCGCAGTCGTTGACGCCCTTCTCGTGCGTGGGGGGGCAGATGCACTTGACGGTACAGTCTGCGACCTCAGGCGCGGGCGTGATGGGCTTCTCCGAAGACCAGACCGCCTTGATGCCGGAGGTGATGCCGTATTTGCGGCGCAGTTCCTTGCGCACGTCCCTCGCCAGGGAACACGTTTGCGTCTCCGAGATATCGCCCACCTTGATGCGGGTGGGGTCGAGCTTGCTGGCCGCCCCCATGGCCGCAATAACCGGCATTCCGCGCCCGTGGGCGGTGGCGATCAGGTGCAATTTGGCCGTCACGTTATCGATGCAATCAAGCACGTAGTCATAGCCTCGACCATCCGGGCCGGCCAGCAGGTCTTCCGCTCGCTCGGCGTTGTAGAAGGTCTGGTGCGCGATCACCTTGCCGTGCGGATTGATTTTTTTGATGCGCTCGGCCATCACCTCGGACTTGGGCTTGCCGATGGTCCCGATCATGGCGTGCAGCTGGCGATTCACGTTGGTGGCGCAGACCAGGTCGAAGTCGACAATGGTGAGCTCACCAACGGCCGCGCGGGCCAGCGCCTCGGCGGCGTAGGAGCCCACCCCGCCCAGGCCGAACACGGCCACCCGCGCATCCTTCAGGCGGGCATAGCCCTCGCGACCCACCAGCAATTCCAGGCGACTGAAACGATGCAGCACGACCGACCCCTCAGAACAACTGCGACACTTGCCCGTCGAACCGTGTCAGAGCAAGCTCATGTAGGGTATCCTTGCCATGGGCCCCTTCGCAAGAGGCGCCCGGTGACCCTGTTCGGCGCATGCCTGAAGCGCCTGCTCCTCGGGACGGTATCCCTTGGCCAGCTCCTCCCTGGAACCGGACTTCTCGCCAGCCTCTCCCGCGCCGGACAGGCCACCCGGATTGTTGAGGCCGGGAATGCGCGTCGCGCACGTCTCCGACATCGATCTGGGGGCCTTGCGGCAGCGCGGCATCCGGGGCCTGATCTTCGACCTTGATGACACCCTGGTCGCCGCGATGTCCCCGACGGCCGACCCGGCCGTTCAGCGCTGGATCGCGGCCGTCAAGGCGGATTTCGCCGTGTATGTGGTGTCAAACAACATCTCGGAACGCCGGGTGGCGATCGCCTCCCACGACCTGGGCCTGCCCTACGTCGCCCGCGCTCGCAAGCCGAGTCGTCGCTCTTTCCGGCGGGCCCTGGCGGAGTTGGGCCTGCGCCCGGAAGAGGCGGCCATCGTCGGTGACCAGCTCTTCACGGACGTGCTCGGCGGCAATCGACTGGGGGCGTTGACCATTCTGGTCGATCCGCTATCGGTGCCGCGTCGCTGGCACCGCCGCTGGATGCGCTCTCTGGAAACCTATGTTTTACGACGCCATGGGGGAATGCCCTATGCGGCCTCCCGCCCGAGCCACGAAGCGACCGTGACGGACTGACCAGGGAGGTACCCATGCCCGCAACCCCATCGCATACCCACAACCCGGCCGCTGAGGCGCTGCGGGAGCGCATCCTGGCGGTCTCCGGCGAACTCCCCCGGGTCGCGGTGGTGCTGGGTTCCGGCATCAAGGCACTGGAAGACCTGGTGCAGGGGGGAAGCATCTCCTATGGGGACTTGCCAGGCTTTCCGGAGGCCACCGTGGCCGGGCACCAGGGCGTACTCAGCTGGGGACGGTCGGCCCCGGATGGCCCGCCGGTGCTGGTGGCGCGCGGCCGCTTTCACCTCTATGAGGGGCACGGCCTGGGCGAGGCCTTGACCCTGGTGGCCTGTTTCGCCGCCCTCGGGGTGCGCGACCTGGTGCTCACCAACGCCGCCGGTGGCCTGCGCGCTGATTGGCGCCCGGGTGATTTGATGCTGGTGGCGGACCACCTCAACCTGCAAGGGGTCCAGGCCGGCTTCCCTGGCGCAACCGACGCGCAAGATGCGGCGGGGCTCCACGCCGTCGAACCCTACGATGTCGCCTGGCGCGGTCGGCTGTCTCGTGCCGCCATGGAAGCGGGTATTGCGCTCCGAGAGGGCGTCTATGTCGGCCTGCTGGGGCCTTCCTACGAGACGATGGCGGAAAACCGCTTCCTGCTGTTTTCCGGGGTCGATGCAGTGGGGATGTCGACCGTTCCGGAAGTGGCCCGCGCCCACAGCCTGGGCATGCGCGTGGTCGCCCTCTCCTGCATCACCAACATCTCCATCACCCCCACGGGCGCAGCGGAGACCTCCCACCAGGAGGTCGTCGATGTGGCCAAGGCGGCCTCCGCCCACATGGAAACGCTGCTTCGGGCCGCCATCGCGGTGGCGCCCAGCCGTCAGGGGTAGCGCAGGCCCGCTCGGCCGGTTAGAATGAAGGAGCTAGCCAGGGAGCGCTGACCGCTTGTCTACCTTCCGTCGGGGCAGTCCCGCGGCTCCGCCTCGCACGACGTCGCCCCAGACCGTGCGTCGGGCCTCGGTCCCCCCTCCCCGTCCACCGGGGCCATCCCGCACTCGCCAGGTCGTCTCCAGGCTGGGGATCTACCTGGCCTCAGTCAGCGCCGCGGCAGCCCTGGGGGCATTCGGCGGACTCGCCGTCACGCTGTCGCGCCTGCCGGACGTGAGCACCCTGCAGTTCTACGTCCCGCACGAGACCACGAAAATCTTCGACAAGGACGGTCATCTGATTGCCAACGTCCACGGCGAAGAAAACCGGGTCGTGCTGCCCCTGCATGACATTCCGAAGTCGCTTCAGCACGCCGTCATCGCGATGGAAGACACCGACTTCTACGACCATTACGGCATCAACCCGAAGGGCATCGGGCGGGCCTTGCTGGTCAACGTGGCCGAAGGCCAGACCGTGGAAGGGGCCTCGACCCTGACCCAACAACTGGCCAAGAATTTGTTTCTCGAGCCTGCCAAGACCTTGCCCCGAAAGATCGCCGAGGCCTGGCTGGCGATTCAGATCGAGCATCACTACGGCAAATCGCAAATTCTGGAGATGTACCTGAATCAGGTGTACTGGGGCCACAACGCCTACGGCGTGGAAGCCGCTGCCCTGAACTATTTCGGCAAGTCTTCGCGCAAGCTGACCCTGGCCGAAAGCGCCATGCTGGCGGGAATCCTGCGCGGGCCCGAATACTTTTCGCCCTATCGCAACCCGAAGGGGGCCCGGAAACTGCAGCGCCTGGTGCTCGACCGCATGCTGTTCGCCGGCTTCATCAACGACCGCCAGCACCGCGATGCCCTCAAGCAGGAGCTGAAATACCCCGGTATCACCAGTTATGCCTACAAGGTGCCTTATTTCACGGCCTGGATGATCCAGCAGCTGGTGGAGCGCTATGGCCCCGATACCGTGATGAAGGGGGGCCTGCGGGTCTACACCACGCTGGACCTCGACTTGCAGGTACAGGCCGAAAGGATGCTGCGCGAGGCGGTGGCAAAAAACGCCGTGTACAACATTCACCAGGGCGCACTGGTGGCGGTCGAGCCCAAATCGGGTTATGTCCGCGCGATCGTGGGCGGCACCGACTTCAAGAAAACCAAGTTCAACCGCGCCACTCAGGCCTTGCGGCCCCCTGGTTCAACCTTCAAGCCCTTCGTCTATCTGGCGGCGTTGTCAGCGGGTTACACGCCAGGCACCGTGATTGAAGACGAACCGATCAGCATCCCGATCGGGAACGGGCAGGTGTATTCGCCCAATAACTACGACTACAAGTTCCGTGGGCCGATCACGATGCGTCGGGCACTGGAGTCCTCCGTCAACATCGTGGCGGTCAAACTGGGACATCAGGTGGGCCTGGACCGCGTCATCAAGACAGCCCAGACCTTGGGCGTGACCAGCAAGCTGGGGGAGAACCTGTCCCTGCCGCTGGGTACCTCGGAGGTCACACCCTTCGAGATGGCCTCAGCCTACGCCGTGCTGGCCAATGATGGACACCGCAACCCGGCCACGATGGTGGTCAAGATTGAAGACCGTAACGGACGCCTGCTGGAGGACAATCGCCCCCGGCCCCAGCGGGTGTACGAAGCCGAGCCGGTGCGGCAGCTGGTCAGCATGATGCGCGGCGTCATCTTGCACGGGACCGGCACGGCCGCCAACCTGGGGCGGCCCGCCGGTGGTAAGACCGGAACCACCAGTGATGCCCGCGATGTCTGGTTCGTCGGCTTCACCCCCGACCTGGCTTGCTCCGTCTGGATGGGCAACGACGACAATTCCAAGCTCAACTACGGAAGCACGGGCGGCACGGTCTGCGCTCCTTTATGGCGCGAATTCATGACCTATGCGCACCGGGACATCAAGCCGCACGATTTCCCTGCGCCCTCCAAGGTGAAGGAAGCCAGGGCCAACAAGCGCACGGGCAAGTTGCTGAAGGATGGGGAGGCACCTGCGCCGGAAGACGGCGTGCCGTCGGAGGTCGAGATCGACCCCATGACCGGTCTGCCCGCGCGTCCGACCACGACCTCGGAACCGGTCATGACCATCCAACCAGTCGTCCCCGAGCAACCTCCCCCGGTGCGGGTGCCGGTGAACCTGAACCGGCCGACCGTGGCCAAGCCCCTGCCCCCGCGACCGAAGCTGAAGCCGGTGGAACCGGAAGAACCGCCCCCCACCGAGCCCCAGACGGATGAGACCTTGCTTGAGCCGGTCCCCGAAATGCCGGCGGAAAATCCGTGACGCCCCTTGATGCCCTCTACCTGCTGCTGGGCGCGCTGACGGGGCTGCTCTCGGGCTTGCTCGGCGTGGGAGGCGGTTTCCTGCTGGTGCCGGCCCTGGCCATCGGCCTTGGCTGGCCATTGGTGAAGGCCGTCGGCACCAGCCTGATGTACGTCGCGGCCATCGGACTGGGGGGCGCCTGGACGCATTGGCGTGCCGGTAATCTCGATGGGCGCCTGGTGGCGTGGTTGGCTGTGCCGGCGGCCTTGCTGGCGCCGCTGGGGGCTGAACTGGCCGTGCATCTGCCCAACGCCTGGCTGGCCCTGAGCTTCTCCCTCCTGCTGCTGGGCGTCGCATACAGCATGTGGCGCCCCTTTCGTCCGGCGGAGGTCAGCGACGGGAGTGAGCCGCCACGTGGCCGGGCCGTGGCGTGGGGGGCCGTGGTGGGCGTCTTGTCTGGGCTATTTGGCGTGGGCGGTGGCTTGCTGCTGGTGCCGGCCCAAAACGTGGCGCTCAGGGTGCCCTTGAAACGGGCCATCGGCAACAGCCTGGCCGTGGTTCTGCTGACGGGCCTGGTGGGGGCCATCGCCCATCTGCGCCTCGGCACACCAAACACGCACGCAGCCTTGCCGCTGATCGCTGGCGGGATGGTCGGCGTGCAGGCCGGTACCTGGTGGCTGGCACGGCTGTCGGTACCGCACCTCCGCACAGGCCTCGCCCTGTTCTTGCTCTCGCTGGCGGTGGTCACCGGCGCACGGGCCCTGGCAGAGCTGGGTATTGTCCCCTGAGCCCTGCCGGCCCGCGAATCAGCCTGCGCTCAGCGAGGCGGTAGGGGAGGCAAAGGGCCTGTGCTGCCGCGCTTCCGGGTCAGGAAGCCAAACAATCCGCCCGCCTTCTCCTGGGCCAAAGCCTTCAGTTCACCGGCGTCGAGCCAGGTTCCGTGGCATTCCACGCATTCATCGAGTTCGATATTTTCGTAGCGACGCGCCCGCAAGTCCGCGCCACACTTGGGGCACTTCATCCAGTGCATGCTCTTGCGCGCATCCCGCGCGGCCACATCGGCCCGATGCTGTTCGGCCAGGGCTTCATCTTCTCGCTTCCGGCGCTCCTGTTCGCGAAACCAGTTTTCCTCGTTTTCGCTCGGATTCGTCAAACCGGCACTCCTTTCAATCTAGTCCTCGACGATGGTGGCAGGGGGCTTATACCCCTGGTTGGCAGCCGCCCCACGCCATCAGGCAGGACGTTGCCGGCCCTGGGAGCGAGCCGACGCGCCTCATCCCAAGGCCGCGGTCTGAGACATGAGCCCACCGAGCCTGAGTGGACGCTAAAAAAATTGGCCCCCGCACCGCGGAGGCCCATCACGACTAACGTCCCCTGTTGCTAGCGCCGAATTTCCACATAGGCAGCGCCATCCGTCAGGGCTTGGCGCTGATGCAGCAGCGCTTCCTGTACCTGAGGGCCCCTCACCAGATTCATCTCGATCAGCAACTCACCCAGCACGACCCGTCGCCCCCGACTGGCCAGGTGCTGCTGCCGTTGGAGCGCAGCCTCCAGATTAAGCAGCGTGATGTAGCCCTTTTCGAGCAGGTACTCGCCCAGGCGTTTCCGCTCCTCGACTTCCCGCCGATGCTCCACCTCGGCGCGTCGGTCCTGCTGTCTGCGCGCCTCTTGCTCCCGGAACCAGGATTCCTCGTTGACGCTCGGTCTGTGCAAAGCAGCCTCCTTTCCAGCACGCGCACGCGGGGCCAGCACATCCATACGAACGTGGCGCACACCGCAAAACGCGCGCCCCCTCCCCTTGGCGCGGCTGGTCGGCCCGTAGATTCGCCGACACCCAGTCAATATACCCTTCGTTTTTGTGACAAAACTCACATTTTCTATTTCTGCATGTTGTTTTTAACCAGGATTGTCGAGACCAGCTTGAAAGCAGGTGATCGCCTCACGGACGAGCGCACGCTTGCCGTTCGGGCAACAATCGGGGAAGCGACGCCGCGAGAGGTTCAGGGCAGCCAGGGGTGATAGACCCAGCGCAGGTAGTAGTAGACGGCCGCACCGGTGAGCAGATAGGAATCCAGGCGGTCGAGCATGCCCCCGTGGCCGGGAATGGCCGTGCCAGAATCCTTGGTGCCGGCATCGCGCTTGAGAAGGGATTCCGTCAGATCCCCAATCTGGGCCACGATGCTGACAATCAGGCCCAAGGCGAGTCCGTGAACCCAGGGAAAAGCGAAAATCGAGGCCCAAAGCGCCCCGAGGGCGCCGGCACAGACAGTTCCTGTGAGGCTCCCTTCGATGGTCTTTTTGGGGCTGACAGCCTCCAGCAACTTGGTGCGCCCCAGCCAGCGTCCCCCGAAATAGGCGAAGATGTCCGTGGCCCAGATGCAGGTGTTGAGCAGGACACTGAACTGAAAGCCATAGGGTTCGGGCAGGTTGCGCACCAGAATCAGGTGACAGGGCAAGAAACCGATGTAGATCAGCGCAAACCAGCTGGTCGCAATGTCCGCGATGCCCGCACGAGGGCGGATACGGGTGAGCAGCCAGACCAGAATGGCAATCGCGCTGAAAGTGAACAGCGGCGCCATGTAGGTTGGGCCCATCAACCCAGCCAGCACGTCCATCACCAGAACGGAGGCGGTGATCAGCATGGTGGCGGGCGCGTAGCCCTTGAGCGCGAACAAACGACACAACTCGCGCACACACAACAGGGCGAAGACCGTGATCATCGCCATGTAAGCGATCCCGCCCGCCCAGAGACAGGCCAGACACACGACGATGAAGGCCGCCCCGCTCAGAACCCGAAGCTTCAGCACGGTTCGGCAAGCCTCTCCGTCAGCGTCGTCATGGGGGCGGCGATCACCAGCGCATAGCCTTCTGGGCGCAGTTCCGCTTTCAGCACACGCCAATCAGCGGGCACACGGGCCGCCGGGGCGCGGCGGGGCACACACGCCAGTTGAGGCGGCAGGCACGGCAAGCCTGCCGCAACCAACCGGGCCTGCGCCTCACCGAACGACAATCCGAGGAGTGTCGCAGGCTCGCACATCAGACCTCCAGGATCTCCCGTTCCTTGTGCGCCAGCAACTCGTCGAGTTCCTTGATGAAGCGATCGGTCAGCTTCTGAATCTGGTCTTCCGAGCGCTTGCGGTCATCTTCGGTGCACTCGTTGGCCTTTTCGAGCTTCTTCACGGCGTCCATCTCGTCGCGCCGCACATTCCGAATGGCCACGCGGCCATCTTCGGCGCTCTTCTTGGCCACCTTGACCATATCCTTGCGCCGCTCCTCCGTCAGGGGCGGAATGTTGAGTCGAATGAGCTGCCCATCGGTGTTGGGGGTGAGGCCGAGGTCGCTCTTGTGGATGGCCTTCTCGACGAGGCCCACCGAGCCGCGATCGAAGACCTGAATCTGGATCGTGCGCGAATCGGGAGTGGAGATGTTCCCCATCGATTTGATCGGCGTTTCGGCCCCGTAGTAGTCCACGGAGATCCGGTCGAGCAGAGCGGCCGAGGCCCGCCCGGTACGAATGGAGGCGAAATCCCGCTGGGTGGCGGCGATCGCCTTTTTCATCTTGTCTTCGGCGCGATGAATGATGTCTTGGGTCGACATGAGAGTTCCTTCCAAGCGAAGCGCAGCGTCAGTGATGAACCGTGGTGCCAATCGACTCCCCGGCCAGCACCCGCTCGAGGTGCCCCGGCGTGGAGAGGTCAAAGACCACGATCGGGATGTCGTTGTCCTTACACAGGGTGATGGCCGTGTGGTCCATGACCCGCAGTTCCTGTGTCAGCACGTCCAGATAGCTGAGGCGGTCGAACTTGACCGCATCCGCATCCAGCTTCGGGTCGCGATCGAACACGCCGCCGACTTTCTTCGCCATCAGCAGCACTTCGGCGCCAATTTCAGCCGCGCGCAAGCTGGCGGCCGTGTCCGTGGTGAAATAGGGGTTGCCGGTGCCACCCCCGAAGATCACGACCCGCCCCTTCTCCAGATGTCGCAGGGCGCGGCGTCGGATGAAGGGCTCGGCCACCTCGCGAATTTCCATGGCGGAAAGCACCCGCGTCGTGATGCCGGCCTTTTCCAAGCCGTCTTGGAGGGCCAAGCAGTTCATGACCGTCGCCAACATGCCCACGTAGTCGGCCGTGGCCCGGTCCATGCCCTTGGCGCTTGCCGCCATCCCGCGAAAAATGTTGCCCCCGCCCACGACGATGGCCAGTTCCACGTTCAGCGCGACAATCCGCTTGATTTCGGAAGCGATATGCTGGACGACCTTGGGGTCAATGCCATAGCCCAAGTCGCCCATCAGGGCTTCTCCACTGAGCTTGAGCATCACGCGTTTGTACTTGGTTGCCACGATATCTCCTGGTAGGCCGTTGTGAAAAAAAGGGGAGCAGCGCGCGGGCGATGCTCCCCCTGGGGTTTTTACGCCTTCATGTAAGAGGCGACTTCCTCAGCGAAGTTGTCCTGCTTCTTCTCAAGGCCTTCTCCCAGACCAAACCGCGTGAAGCGCGTGATCGAGGCGGAAGACTTCGCCAGCAAATCCTTGACCGTCACGCCTGGGTCCTTCACGAAGGCCTGGTCAACGAGGCAGATCTGCTCGAAGAACTTGCCGATGCGGCCTTCCACCATCTTGGCACGAACATTTTCCGGCTTGGACTGGAGGTCGGACTGCGCCATCAGGATGTCACGCTCTTTCTCCACGACATCGCTGGGCACCTGGTCCCGATGGATGAACTGCGGCTGCGAGGCTGCCACGTGCATCGCCAAGTCCTTGGCGAGTGCGGCATCGCCACCTTGCAGTTCGATCAGCACGCCGATCTTGCCACCCAGGTGAATGTAGCTGCCCAGCACGCCACCCGCAGCCGCCTGGTAACGAACGAAGCGACGAATGTCGATCTTCTCGCCCGTCTTCTGGATGGCTTCCTTGACGCTCTCATCGACGGTCTTGCCGGCTTCCCAGCTGGAGAGGGCGAGCAGGTCATCCCCCGTGCCTTCCTCTGAGGAGGCCTTGGCCACCACCAGGTCGGCCACCGCCGCAACCACGTGAGAGAAGGTCTCGTTGCGGGCCACGAAGTCGGTCTCGCAATTGACTTCGACCAGCGCAGCGGTCTTCCCATCAGCCGCCAGAGCGGCGCCCACGAGACCTTCGGTCGCAATCCGCGAGCCCTTCGCTGCAGCCTTGGCCATGCCCTTCTTGCGCAGCAGGTCGATGGCGGCTTCCATATCGCCGTTGGTCTCGGTCAATGCTTTCTTGCAGTCCATCATGCCGACGTTGGTCTTCTCGCGAAGTTCCTTCACGAGAGCGGCGCTGATTTCCGCCATGGTGTTCCCTCCCAGGAATGCTATGAGTCCAACCGTCGCCGGTGGTCTCGCAAGTTGTATCGTGCGGCGTGGGCCGCTTCATTGGTCCGTGAAGGATACCACGAAAAGCCCCTGATTCGCCACTGGTGCGGAATGCGGGATCAAAAAGGCCCAGGCTGTGAAGCCTGGGCCTGGAGAAATGAGCGAAGGCGTCGGGTCGGATTAGACCGCGGCGGCCTCGGCCGAAGGAGCTGCGGCGGCGACCGGAGCCTCGTCCTGATGCTGCTCGCCCTGACGACCTTCCAGCACGGCGTCGGCCATGGCGGACACGATCAACTTGACCGAGCGGATGGCATCATCATTGGACGGAATGATGTAGTCCACTTCATCGGGGTCGCAGTTGGTGTCGACCATGCCGACGATGGGGATGTTCAGCTTGCGCGCTTCCTTGACGGCAATGTGTTCCTTGCGCGGGTCGACCACGAAGATGACATCAGGCCGGCTCTTCAGGCCCTTCATGCCGCCCAGCAGACGCTCCAGCTTCTCGCGCTCCTTCTCGAGCATCGACACTTCCTTCTTCGGGAGACGGTCGAAGGTGCCGTCCATCTTCTGGGTTTCCAGCTCCTTCAGGCGCTGAATCCGCTTCGCGATGGTCGGCCAGTTGGTGAGCATGCCGCCCAGCCAGCGCTGGTTGACGAAGTACTGGTTGCAGCGCAGAGCCTCATCCTTGATGACTTCCTGAGCTTGCTTCTTCGTCCCGACGAACACCACGCTCTTGCCCTGGGCGGCCGTCTGGCGCAGGAAGTTGTGAGCGATGTCGAGGTGGCGGCTGGTCTTCGCCAGATCGATGATGTAGATGCCGTTGCGCTCCGCGAAGATGAAACGCTTCATCTTGGGGTTCCAACGGCGGGACTGGTGACCGAAGTGGACGCCTGCTTCCAGCAGACTCTTCATCGCGACGACGGGCATGGACTTTCAAACCTCGTGGTAAAAGGGGGGTTGCTCATCCGCGGTGGCCAAATTCCAGACATCCAAGGAATCCTCGGACCCCGCCTGGCAGCGCACTGCGTGTCGGATCGCTGGTAAGACCAGCGTGTTCTGGCTTCGACAGGAAGCCGAGAACGGAGCATACAGCGTAGCATGAGGGGCAGAGTGGCGCAAGCAGCGGCCTCCCGCTTGATTTACGTCGTGTTTATCACCCGGTTATAATGTGGGGCCGCCCTGCGCGGTCCCCCTCCTCCCATTTCGCTGGGCCCCTGCCGGCCCTCGACGATGAAAGCCAGCGGAGCATCATGACCGTCGCCTCACCGCCTGCCACCCTGATTGGCCCCCGCTCCCACCGTTGCGGCACCGTGACCCGCGAGGCCGTGGAACAGACCGTGGTGCTGTACGGCTGGGTCCAGCGGCGGCGGGACCACGGCGGTGTCATCTTCGTGGATCTGCGGGACCGCACAGGCCTGGTCCAGGTGGTATTCAACCCCCAGACCGACCCGCTGGCCCACCAGACCGCCGACGCGCTGCGCAGTGAGTTCGTGATCGGCGTGCGCGGGGTCGTCAAGGCGCGCCCGGACGGGCAGCAGAACAGCAACCTGGCCACTGGCGAGATCGAGGTTTACGCCCGTGAGGTGGTGATCCTGAATGCGTCGAAGCCCACCCCCTTCCCCATCGGGGATGACGACGTCGATGAGATGTTGCGGCTGCAATACCGCTACCTCGACCTGCGCTCCCCCAAGCTCCAGAGCGCTTTGATGCTTCGTCACGCCGTCACCATGGCCGTGCGGAACCACCTGGACGCGCAGGGCTTCCTGGAAATCGAAACGCCGATGCTTACCAAGAGCACGCCGGAAGGGGCGCGCGACTATGTGGTGCCTTCTCGGGTGCATCCCGGCGAGTTCTTCGCGCTGCCGCAAAGCCCTCAGATTTTCAAGCAAATCTTGATGGTGGCGGGCTACGACCGCTATTTCCAGATTGCCCGCTGTTTCCGCGACGAAGACCTGCGGGCCGACCGTCAGCCCGAGTTCACCCAGATTGACATCGAGACCTCGTTCCTCACGCAGGACGAGATCATGGACATCAACGAGGGGCTCATCTGCCACCTGCTGTCGCGCTTCGCAGGCGTCGAGGTGGCGCAGCCGGTGCGTCGGATGCCCTACGCCGAGGCCATGGACCGCTATGGCTCCGACAAGCCTGACCTGCGGTTCGGCTTGGAACTTCACGACCTGAACGAGACCCTGAGCCGGAGCCAGTTCAAGGTGTTCGCCGAGGCGATCGCTGGTGGCGGGCGCGTCAAGGCCATTTGCGTCCCGAAGGGGGCGGACCTTAGCCGGGCGCAGATCGACCAGCTCGGCGAGTTCGCCAAGCGCTTCGGGGCCAAGGGCCTGGCCTGGATCAAGGTTCAGGCGGCCAGCGAGGGAGAGGACGCCAACGCCAAGACCGTTGCCTACACGTTGGGTGGGGAAGCGCTGCGGGCCACCTTCGCCTCGACCGTGATGAAGTTCATCTCGGCCGAGGAGGCCGCGGCGATCGCCACCACCGTTGGCGCGCGCCCGGGTGACCTGCTGCTGTTCGCGGCTGACCGGGTCGAGGTGGTGCGGGAGGTGCTGGGACGCCTGCGGCTCAAGCTGGCGGCTGACATGAACCTGATCGACACCAAGCGCTTCGAACTGCTGTGGGTGGTCGACTTCCCCATGTTCGAATGGAATGACGAGGAGAAGCGCTGGGATCCTCTGCACCATCCGTTCACGTCCCCGCTCGATTCCGATGTCGAGTTGCTGGAATCCGCCCCCGGCCGCTGTCGGGCCAAGGCTTACGACCTCGTGCTCAATGGCACCGAACTCGGCGGCGGCAGCGTGCGTATTCATCGCCGCGACGTGCAGAACAAGGTCTTCCAGATGCTGGGGCTCTCCGATGCCGAGATTGTCGAGAAGTTCGGTTTCATGCTGGACGCTTTCGAATACGGTGCACCACCGCACGGCGGGCTGGCCTTCGGATTGGATCGCATCGTCATGCTGATTGCCGGGCTCGATTCGATCCGGGACGTGATTGCCTTCCCCAAGACCCAGTCTGCGAGTGACCTGATGGTTCAGGCGCCTGGCCCGATCAACCTGCGTCAAATGCGGGAGCTACACATTCGCACGGTGGGATCGTGACCCCAGCGCGGAACCAGGCCTGCTCGCGCCTCGTCTTACCCTCGCGGCCCGAGCCTGAGGCGCGACCGGCCCCGTGGAGGAATCGCCAGCGATGACCCGTGCCCGTCTGCTAGCCTTCGGATTCCGCCCGATGACGATGGTCGGGCTGCTGCTGGCCGCGCTGCTGGCGTCACCTGCTCGTGCTGCGGAGCCACCGGCGGCGGCGGTCCCGACGGCCGGAGCCAAGGCCTCATCCGCGGTGTCCCAGGTGCTGGAACTGGTGGCCCGCCAGGCGGGCCGCCACGCGTTCCGGGGCGTGCGCTCCCAGCAAGTGATTCGGCAGGACATGGTACTCGACGCGCAGGCCCGGGTGGAGTATCAGGACGCCCTGACCCATCAAATCGCGCTGCAGTCTCCGAAAGACCTGACCGGCCTCAACATGACCATGGAGCGTGGCCGTCTGACGGTGATGTTCCCGCGTGAGACCTTGGTGTTCCAGAGCGACGTCCCCGTCGCTGGGGAGGAGGCCCGTGATCTGGTGCTGGGCAATCTGTTGCTCGACCAGGCGGCCCTGCAACGCAACTACCGCGTCACCGTCGAACCGGAACTCGACATCGTGGCCCTGTACCCCTGCTACAAGCTCACGGCGGAGCCGACCGGGGGCTACGGCCCCAACTCCCCCCCGGGGCATCGCTTCTGGGTGGCCAAGGAGAACGGACTGATTCTCAAGGAAGAGCGGTTCTGGGGCCCGCAGGAAAACGCTTACTTCATCAGTCGCTTCGACTCTCTCTCGACCAGCAAGCGTCCGATCGTGCGCCTCGACATCCCCAAGGGTGCCTCGAAACTGAAGCTGGCCGCCGGCAGCCCCACCGAGATGCGGCGCTTCACCTCGCTCGACCAGGCGCGTGCCGCCGGCAAGGCGATCGCCGTGCCCACCAACGTTCCGGCCAGCTTCCAGTTGCGCGTGATCGACGTGATGAGCCTGTACGGGACCGACCTGGTCTTCCTGCGCTATGACGATGGCCTCTCCCGCATGGTCGTGACCTATCGGACCAAGCCAAACGTGTTCCTGACCCTGGTCGCTGGCGCCTTTGCGCTGGCCCTGGTCGACAAGATCAGCGCCCTCAGCTACCACGCGCCCAACAACTACGCGGTGGTCGAGAAGGGCGATTACCTGGTTTACGCCTACGGCGACCTCTACCTGGAGACGCTCAAGGGCATCGCGAACAGCGTGCCGATTCCCGGCGCCCCCAAGCAGGGGCATCGCCCCGCGACGTTCGCGTTCGGGCTGAACTGACCGTCCGATGCAGCACCCCGGCGAACAGGGGTCAGGCGAGATGGGGCCGGAGCGCCCCTCACGCGCCGCCCGCCTCCGACATCCCCTCGCCATCAGTCGCCGCGCCGCGCTTGGTTCGCTCGTCTTGCACGGCGCGACCCTGTTGGTGCTCACGCTTGGGGGCGGCCTGCCGGTCCTGAAACCGGTCCCGGTCGTCATTCCCGTGGCCATCGTCGCCCCACAGCCGACGCCGACGCCACGCCCGAGACCGCGTGCGCAGGGAGACCTGCCCGTGCGCCCCCGGCACACCCCCGCGCCCACGCCCACCCCCACGCCGCGGCCCACCCCAATGGCCAAGCCATCCCCGCGCCCCAGTGCCACCCCCACACCACGCCCCACCATGCGTCCCACCACGCTTCCGACGCCCCCCGCCACCCGTCGCGAGGCCGAGCAATTCGCCAAGATGCGTCGGATTCCCTACTTCGCCAAGATGACCGACGCGCAGCTGCGTCAGTTCCCCATGCCGCCGGGCCTGAAAGATTGGGGGGAAGTGGAGCGCATCGGCAAGCAACTCGACGGCCTGCAGTGGCTCTTCCTGCCGCCGGAAACCGGGATCGCCGCAAGCCCCGATGCCCATGCCTCCACCGCGCTGTGGGCGCCCGACGTGCCTGGCGTGAGTCCCCTGCCCTGGCCCTCGCCCCAGGTGAGCACGGACCCGGATGGACAGGAACTCTGGGCCTTCCAGGTTCAGGACGTCCGCTTCACGGTCTTGCACGCCAAAGCAGCCGTGGACGTCGAGGTGCGACCGGAGCGTGCCGCCACCGAGACGCTGGCGGACCCGGCGGCTTCCCCGACATTCGTGCCGGCTGGGGAGGCGTTCCAGGTGCCCTGGCAATCCGATCTCCGCGCTCAAATGCAAGGCATTCTCGGGGCCTGGTTCCTGCGCCAGCAGGCGCCGTCGCCTTCGCCCCCTGCGCCCTGAGCCAAGGCTGTCGCCCGTTTGCCGCAGCTCCCGGCGCTTTCCTGCACAGGCCCCAGAGAGAATGCCCAGGCTCAAACGTGTCGGCCGAACCAGTCCGCCATCGCCTGAACGGCGCGTCGACTCACCATCACGGTGAAATGGTTGCGGCGTGGCACCAGCAACATGGCCTTTTCACCAGGCGCGCGGGTCCACAATTCCCGCGCGTGGTCGCTCGGGGCAATGAAGTCCCACTCGCCATTGATGACGAGCAACGGCGTCTTGCCAAGGCTCGCTGCCGCCGCCAGCGGATCCAGCTGACGCAAGGCCGCGGAGACGGCCTGGCGTGTGGTGCTGGACATCAGGTCGCTGGGCTCGTCGCGCCGCGCATGGTCGCTGCGCAGATGGGTTTTGAGGAAGCCCAGCAGCACGTTGGGGGAGGCTTCGAAAAAGGTCGGGGCAACTTCGGGATTGAACAGGCCCAAGACCTCACCGAACTTGCCCCATTCGTCGATACGAATTCGGTTGGGACTCCCGACCGTCACGACGGCCCTGACACCGGGGTCCTGCGCTGCGGCGTGGAGCGAGCAGGCGCCGCCGAGGCTGATGCCGAGCAGCCCGACCCGGGCCGGGTCAATTTCCCGCCGGCTGCGGGCATAGGCGATCGCCGCAGGGACGTTGTCTTGAATGTCCGGAACCTTCAAGGGGCGCGGGTTTTCCCCGTGGCCATCCAGTTCGAAAGTCAGGACGTTGATGCCACGGGCCAGCAGCGCCTGCACCCACATGTAATAGGAGGTGGCGTGAGGCGCGGTGGTGCCATGGGCGATCACGACCGTGGCGCCCTCACTGTGGTGCGGCACGAACAGATGGCCGGGCGTGGTGGTATCGCCCAGGGGAATGTGAATCCGCTGGACGGTATGCTTTGCCGCGGCGCCCGGATTGAGCAAGGCAACTGAAGGGTCCAACCCGAGCGTCGGGAAGGTCAACACTTGCGCCAGACCACGCCAGAGCGCCGTGGCCGGTTCTTCAGGGGACACCCAGCGTACGGGCGCCATCAGGTCTATCATCGACCGAATCCTCTCAGACGACGCTGTCCTTCGAGCAATCAATCGGATCCCACCGCGTCGGCCCCCGGCCGACACTGATCCTATACCCTGAAATCGCCTGCAAAACCCGCTTCCAGAGCCGCCTCAGCTTACCATTCGTGCAGGAGGGACGCCAGTGCGGTCGGCACACGCCCGCAGCCAGCGGCCCCAGACGCTCATCTGCAGGGAGTCACAGCCAGCGCAGCAGGTCCGGCGTGTGGTAGGTGATGATCAGATCGGCGCCCGCCCGTCGGATGCCCGTCATCGCTTCCAGCACGACGCGTGGCTCGTCGATCCAGCCGTTGGCTGCGGCCGCCTTGATCATCGCGAACTCGCCGCTCACGTGATAGGCCGCCAGAGGAAGATTGGTCTGCTCCCGCACCCGCCACAGGATGTCGAGGTAGGGGAGGGCCGGTTTGACCATCAGCATGTCGGCCCCTTCGGCTTCGTCCAGCGCCGCCTCGCGCAGGGCCTCACGCGCATTGCCTGGGTCCATCTGGTAGCTCCGGCGATCGCCAAAGGCCGGAGCCGAATCGGCGGCTTCGCGAAACGGCCCGTAGAAGCCGGAGGCATACTTCACGGCGTAGCTGAGAATCGGCACGTCGGAATGGCCGGCGAGGTCGAGAGCCCGGCGAATCGCCGCCACCCGCCCGTCCATCATGTCGGAAGGCGCCACCATGTCCGCCCCCGCCGCCGCGTGCGAGACCGAGGCCCGCGCCAGCAGGTCGAGCGTCGGGTCATTCAGCACGGTCTCGCCCGCCAGCACCCCACAGTGGCCGTGCGAGGTGTATTCACACAAGCAGACGTCGGTGATGACGTAAAGCTCGGGCAAGGCACGCTTGAGCGCCCGAATGCAAGCCTGAACGGGGCCATTCGGGTCGTGAGCGCCGCTGCCCTCGGGATCCTTATCCGGCGGCAAACCAAACAGGATCACCGCGCGCAAACCCAGCCCCCACAGGGCTTCGCATTCGCGCACGGCCTCGTCGACAGACAGCTGGGAGACGCCCGGCATCGAACCGACCGGTCGCCGCTGGCCCTCGCCGGGCACGATGAAGAGCGGGTAAATGAAGTCGCTCGGCGCCAGGCTGGTTTCCCGCACGAGTTCCCGCAGCACGGGCGTGCGGCGCAGGCGGCGGGGCCGGATGGTCGGGGGCAGGTTCACCGTTTTACCTCACTTGGTGGGAGAGGTGCCCGGGAGCACCATCCATTTCCTCCCTGAAGAGGCCTACTCCACCGTCACGGACTTGGCCAGGTTGCGGGGTTGGTCCACGTCCAGGCCGCGCAAGCGAGCGATATGGTAGGAGAGCAACTGCAGCGGTATCACGTTGACCAGCGGCGCGAACAGCGGGTCGACCGGCGGCACGTAGAGCGTGTAGTCGACATGCTCCTGGATCGTGATGTTGCCCTCGGTGGCTACCGCAATGACCACGCCGTCACGCGCCTTCACCTCCTGGATGTTGGAGAGCACCTTGTCGTAGGTCGGACCGTCGGTAGCCACGGCCACCACCGGCATCTCGTGGGTGATCAGGGCGATCGGCCCGTGCTTCAGCTCGCCGGCGGCGTAGGCCTCGGCGTGGATGTAGCTGATTTCCTTGAGTTTCAGCGCGCCTTCGAGGGCCGTGGGGTAGTTCAGGCCGCGGCCCAGGAACAGGAAGTCGCGGTGGTTGGTGAAGCGGCTGGCCAGCTCGCGAATGCCGCGATCGTTTTCCAGAATGCGCGAGACCAGCGCCGGCACGCGCTTGAGGTCGCTCATGAGGCGCTTCGCCTGGTCCAGCGCCAGCGTTCCCCGCGCCAGCCCGAGGTGCAACGCCAGCAGTTCGAAGCCGGCCACCATCGAGGTGTAGGCCTTGGTCGAGGCGACGGAGATTTCAGGCCCGGCGTGCAGGTAGAGGTTGCCGTGCGCCTCGCGGGCGATCGCCGAGCCGATCACGTTGACCAGTCCTAGCACCGTGGCCCCTTGCCGCTTGGCCTCGCGCACCGCAGCCAGCGTGTCGGCCGTCTCGCCGCTCTGCGTGACGGCGATGAAAAGCGTCTCAGCATCGATCACAGGATCGCGGTAGCGATATTCCGAGGCCAGGTCGACCTCGGTCGGGATGCGGGCCAGCTGTTCGATCAGGTACTTGCCCACCAGGCCCGCGTAGTAGGCCGTGCCGCAGGCCACGATCGCGATGCGCCGGAAGCCCGCCAGCAGGTCCGGCGCGAGCCCGATGTCATCCAGGAAGAGCTGACCCTCGCGCTCGTCGAAGCGACCGGCGATCGCGTTGGATAGCGATGTGGGCTGCTCGTGGATTTCTTTGAGCATGAAGTGTTCGAAGCCGGCTTTTTCGGCCGCCACGAGATTCCAGTCGATGCGGGCGATCGAGAAGGGCACCTGCTCGCGCTTCTCGTTGTAGACCTTGACGCCATCCCGGCGCACCTCGGCGACCTGCCCCTCATCCAGGTAGACGATCTGGCGCGTGTAGTTGAGGATCGCCGGAATGTCACTGGCCAGGTAATTCTCGCCCTCGCCCATGCCGACGATCAGCGGGCTGCCCTTGCGTGCGCCCACCAGCAGGTCCTGGTTCTTGCGATGCAGCACCGCGATGGCATAGGTGCCCTCCACGTGCTTCAGGGCCTCGAACACGGCGGCCAGCAGGTCGCCTTCGTACAGGCTGGCGATCAGGTGGGCCAGCACCTCGGTGTCGGTGTCCGAGGCGAACTTCACGCCCTGACCGATCAGCTGGCTCTTGAGCGCGGCATAGTTCTCGATGATGCCGTTGTGAACCACCACGAGATCGCCGCTGGTGTCGGTGTGCGGGTGGGCGTTGAAGGTGGTGGGACGGCCATGGGTGGCCCAGCGGGTGTGGCCGATGCCAATCGAGCCCTGCGGCGGCTGGGCAATGACCTGGGCCTCCAGGTTGCGCAGCTTGCCGACCTCGCGGCGCAGGTCGAGCAGGCCGTCGTGGGCGATCGCGATGCCCGCCGAGTCATAGCCCCGGTATTCAAGCCGCTTGAGGCCGTCGACGATGATGTCGGACGCGCTCTGGGTGCCGATGTAACCAACGATGCCGCACATGGGCCGTACTCCGAAGGGTTGCATGCCTGGGAAACGGCGTCATTGTATCACCTTCGGCCACTGACTGGGCAGCCTCGCACGCGACCCGAAGCGCTGATTCAGGTTCCGGCATTCGGGACGCTGCCCCATTCAACGCCAGGCAGCCGCCCAGGCCTTCAGCTGGATGATCTCCCGCTCCTGCGCGACGATGATGCGCTGAGCCAGGTCCCGCACCTCAGGGCGGGCAGCGGCCTTCAGCAGGTCGGCTGACATCGTCAGGGCGCCCTCGTGATGCGCCACCATCGCCTGGCACCAGGCTGCGTCGTAGGCGGCCCCGCTGGCTGACACGTGGTGGGCCGCATGGTCCATGGGCGGGGTCTTATCAGACCCGAACCAGGCCAATCGCCAGGCCTTCATCTGGGCAATCTCAACCCCCTGGTCGGCCTTCACCTGTCGCGCAAAAGCCCGCAACTCCTCCCGGGTCGCCTTCCTCAGCGCCTCGTCGGCCATCATGACGGCCCCTTCGTGATGCGGCACCATGCCGTCGATGAAAGCCTGGTCCGCCACGCTGGGCGCCACGCTCGCCGCGGGGCTGGGGGCTACCGGCGGGGGCACCGAAGGGCAACCTAGCAAGAGAGCGGTGGTCAGCACGGCAAATGGAAACGATCGGAACGCTCGCTTGGTCATGATGCTTCATCCTCGTCGGGGCTGGGAGTCGCCGCCCGCGCGGGCGCGGGTCGGGTGTGGCTTCAGGGAACGCCCAAACGCAGCAGGGTGTCGCCCGCAAGGGCCCACATCTGAGTGTCACTGAAAGGGAACAGGGTGGTGAAGGACTGGCTGGCGGTGCGGGGATCCGACCAGGTCGTCCCGGCGTCCCGGGTGATCATCAGCCTGCGATCGGGGAGCTGGACCAGCCATACCTCCCGGCTGAGCGGGTACACGTCGCTGATGGTTCCGCGCACGATCTGGGTGGCCGTGACCAAGTCGGAGGGCAGTGGCGCGAAGGTTTTCCAATCCTCCGTGCGATACCAGCGCTGTTCGGAACGGTCCCGCAGCCAGACGGTGCCACTGGTCGAACGCACGCGGTCGAAGCGTTCACGGCCCTCGACCGCCACCTTGGCGAAGCCGCCGGCATCCAGCCGATACAGGCTGTTACCCCCCATGACGACGGCCCCGCCGAGGCCATCCGAGTAAAAGCGCTCCGCGTAGAGCGTCAGCGGCTCGCCCCAGTTCTCCCCCCCGTCGGCGGAACGCTTGATGGTGCTGCCGTGGAGTAAGAGACCGTTGCCATCAGGCAGGAAGTGAACATCTTTGATGGACTCGCTGGTGCCCGAGTTCTTCACGTCAAAGCGCAACTGCCCGTCCGTGATGCGCACGCGGAGCAGGGTGCCGTTATCGCCGGCCACCCACCCCTCGCCAGCTGAGGTCCAGTGCAGTGCCCGGATCGGCTGAGATCCGACATTGGGGAAAACCGTCCAGGTGCGTCCCCCGTTGCTGGTGAGGGTCAACTGGTTGCCGTCGGCGAGCACCACGGTCTGGAAGTCCACCACCTCCACCACCGTCTGGTAGGAAAGCGTGCGCATCAAGGCAAAGTTCAACGGCCCGAAGGGCACGCCCACGTCGATGGTGGTGCCGGGCAGGTCGCTGGAGGGGCGAAGAGACGTGGGTGGCGAGGGGGAAAACGTCGGCTGAGGACTGGGTAGGCGAGTCGCCTGGGTCGCGGGAAGCGTGGTGAGCGGGCGGGGGGTCGGGCGAGGCGTGAAGGCCACCGGGAAGAGGCTGGGGCGCGGCAAGGGCGCAGGACTGGGGGGCCGTTCGGTCACCACCTCAATCTCGGTCATGCCCTTGTAGCGAGGGTCCAGCGCATAGGCCGCCACGATCGTGACACGGCCGGGTTTCAGGGCCGTGACCTCAGCCGTGGCCGGGTTGACCGTGGCCATGATGCTGTCCGACGACGACCAGGCCACATTGGCGTGAACCTGGCCATCCTTCATGCGCACCTGCGCCTGCAAGGGCAGGGTCTCTCCCACCACCAGCGTGGGATTGACTGGGGTGACCCTGATGTTCTGCACCGCGAGTTCCTCAACCACGGTGACATCCAGCGTCGCCCGCTGCTCGGG